>JAUYMF010000176.1 GCA_030698765.1 Dehalococcoidales bacterium | reverse complement strand
CCACAGCCAACTATTCCCACTCTTAGTTTGTCCGGCATTCTACCCCCTGAAACTCGAACCCTGAAACTTAAAATATGGCATCCTTTTCTATCTTATCCCTGTTCTCTATAATCCAGTGATAAACTTGCCTGATGCCATCTTTAATGTTCATTTTGGGCTGGTAGCCGGTAATCCTGTTTGCCTTCTCGATGGAAGCCCGGCGCCGCGTAATCTGGTCCCAGTCCCGGCGGGCTACCAGCTTGATGCCGGAGCTGTTCTCGGTGATGGCGTTCACCATGCTGGCGATGTCAGCCACTGTGGTCTCTTTCTCCGAAGCCAGGTTAAAGGCGTCACCGACCGCTTCCGGGACTATACCCAGTCTCAGGGTGCCGTCAACGATGTCCTCAACGAAAGTGAAGTCCCGTGTCTCTTCACCGGTGCCGGTAATGGGCAGGGGTTGATTGTGAATTGCCCACCAGATAAAGTTGGGAATGACATTGCGGTAGGCCCCGGGTATCTCACCGGGCCCGTAGACATTAAAGTAGCGGGCGATAGCTACCGGCAGACCGTAGTAATTGTAATAGAAATTGCAGTAAAGCTCTCCCAGGAGCTTGGTGATTTGATAGGGCGTGTCAAGATGAGTGGAAACAAAGTCCTCCTTCAACGGCAGAGGAGCCTGGCTGCCATAGACGGAGCAGCCGGAGGAAGCGAAGACAAACCGGTCAACCCCGGCGAGATGAGAGTATTGCAGCATCTTCAGTGTGCCCTGCCCGTTGACTATAAGGTCAGTCTCCGGGTGGTCCACCGAGTTCTGATTGGCGAAGTGGGCGGCGAGGTGAAAAACGTAGTCAACTCTCTGGCGAAAGGCACGTTTGAGGACTTCCTCATCAAGGATACTGCCCTTGAGAAAGACGACACTCGGGTGTTCCGGGACATTCCATTTTGCCGCGGCGGAGAGGTCGTCAAGAACCACAATTTTCGCCGCTTCCGCCTTAATCAGGGCTCGGGTCAGGTTGGAGCCGATACAGCCCGCGCCGCCGGTGATAAGTATCGTTTTATCTTTGTATTCTTTTAAATAGTCTTCATGCATTTATTTATCTATTTTCTCCTGTATTCCCGTCCCCGTCTGTTTTCCTGAAATATTCCAGGCGGTATTTCTGAATTGATTAATTATAAAATAGCAGACCCGGTTTGAAAAGGCAACGCTGACCGATGGCCGCCTCCAGCGTGACCCCCTTCTGAATTCATGTTATAATTCCGCTGTGAAGGTTTCCGAGATTGGTGAATTCGGCCTGATTGACCAGCTGGCGGAGATGGCTTATGCCGCCCGTGATGAGAAACAGAAAGCCTGGCAGCAGCTTATCCTCGGTATCGGCGATGATGCCGCCGCCTGGTCAGGCGACAGCTCCATTCAGCTGGTTACCGTGGATTCCCTGATTCAGGGTGTCCACTTCACCCTGGACATTGTTTCCTGGGAGGACCTGGGCTGGAGGGCGCTGGCGGCTAACCTGAGCGATATCGCCGCCATGGGTGGCCTGCCCCGGTATGCTCTGGTATCACTGGCTCTGCCCGGCACTACCGAGGTCGCCGATGTTACCGCGCTCTACCGGGGGATGCTGGGACTGGCGGGACAGTTCGGGGTGGCTATCGCTGGCGGGAATATCAGCTATGCGCCGCTGGTGGTTCTCGACATTACCGTCTTGGGCAGCAATGGCAGCCGGGAGCGGGGGATACTCACCCGCTCCGCGGCCAAACCCGGTGATAAGGTGGCGTTTACCGGCTATCCGGGAGCGGCGGCAGCCGGGCTGGAGATGCTGACCAAAGACCTGAAGTTTGATGCTGAAGCGGCCATTTCTTTGAAAAGAGCTTTCCAGCGACCGTACCCGCGGGTGGTTGAGGGGCAGGTGCTGGTAGACCAGGGAGTGAAAACGGCGATAGACATCAGCGATGGCTTGATCGGTGACCTGGGGCATATCTGCCAGGCGAGTCAGGTTGGCGCCCGTATCGAGGTTGAGCGTGTGCCTATCCTGCCTGAGGTGCGGAAAAACTTCGGGGAGAGGGCGCTGGAACTGACGTTATCGGGGGGAGAGGCCTATGAGCTTCTGTTTACCGCCAGCGCTGAAGTTATCAGTAAGGTGCAGGCGGCGGTTACCTGCCCGGTGACGATAATCGGAGAGATTACCGCTGAGCAGAAAGGTAAAGTAGTCCTGGTGGATGCCAGAGGAAACACGCTTGACCTGGCTCGAACGGGGTGGGAGCATTTCACCACCGGATAGGCTCCGGTCTGCCACCTGCTTCGTCCTAATTTAAAATTGAATTGCTTTATGATGAGTTCACTGGAATTGGTCAGCCATAGCCCGGAGCAGACGCAGGAACTGGGTAAGCGCCTCGGCGAACTGGCCCAGCCCGGTGACGTTTTCCTGCTCGTGGGAAATCTGGGAGCGGGCAAGACCTGCCTGACCCAGGGTATTGCCCGGGGTCTGGGCATCCAGGAATATGCGCTCAGTCCTTCTTTCGTTATCATCCGGGAACTGTACGGGCGGCTGCCCCTCTACCATATTGACCTGTACCGGCTCGACCGTATCGAGGAAAGTATGGATTTAGGACTGGATGACTATCTGTACGGGCGGGGTGTTTCTGTAATAGAATGGGCGGATAAAGCGTTGAGTATCCTGCCTGCGGAACACATCCTGATTAGAATCAGCTATCTGGATGAGGTCGAGCGTAGTTTCCGGCTGGAGCCAGTCGGTCCGCGCTACCATGAAATAATGACGCAACTGAAAGAGAATTCTATTGGTCTGCCGCTGGGTTCTCAACAGAAAGCTAATCATCGGGAGTCAGATTGAGGTTCAAAGTATGCTGGTAGCGATGGATACGGCGACCGATACCGCCAGTTTAGCCCTGGTCCAGGACAGCGTGGTGCTGGCCGAGCTGACCTGGCGCTGCGGGCAGAACCATACCACGCAACTCACCCCTAATCTCTCTCACCTGCTGCGTCAGACCGGGTTAAGCTTAAAATCAGCCGTGGGAATCATCGTGGCCAGAGGACCGGGCAGCTACAACGGGTTACGGGTGGGTATCAGCACGGCCAAGGGGCTGGCTTTCAGCCTGGATATCCCGATACTCGGCATCAGTACCCTGGAAGCGGAAGCTTACCCACACGCCGGGACGGGACTGCCAGTCTGCCCGATTCTAAATGCCGGGCGGGGAGAGATTGCCGCTGCCCTCTACCAGCAACGGGGAGACCAGTGGCGGCAACTTACCGCCGAGCATATTACTACGGTGGAGGCGCTATGCTCCGGGATAACCGGGGAAACAGTGTTCTGCGGGGAATTTATGCCCGCGGTCAGCGCCGAGTTAGTCCAGCGGCTCGGGCGGAAAGCCATAATCCCGTCCGCGGCGGCCGGTTTGCGGCGGGCCGGTTTCCTGGCGGAACTGGGACTGCGACGATGGCGGGACAGCGAATTTGATGACCCGGCTACTCTGCAACCGCTATATTTGCGCGGCCCCTCGATAACCAAGGCCAAACACCGTTGATTAGATATCGCGCCGGTAGTCATACTGCCGGTTCAGTAAAGAAAGGAGATTTATTCAATATGGAGAGGTCCCTGGTTCTAATTAAGCCCGACGCAGTGGAGAAAAGGTCAACCGGCGCCATAATCGCCCGTCTCGAGGGACGGGAACTCAGGATTGCGGCGCTGAAAATGCTGCACCTGGATAAGGATTTAGCCAAGCGGCATTACGCCGTTCATGACGGGAAACCTTTCTTTAACGACCTGATAGACTATATTACCTCCGCTCCCATAGTCGCTATTGTTTTTGAGGGCGAAGGCGCGGTTGAGACCATCAGAAAAATAATGGGGGCCACTGACCCGGCGAAGGCGGAGGCGGGCACTATCCGGCGGGACTTCGGTTCGGATATTCAGCGTAACGCCGTTCACGGTTCTGATTCGGTGGAAACCGCTGAAAAGGAAGTCAGGCTATTCTTCAGCGATGATGAAATTTATTGAATTCTGACCACGGGAACGGCCTTGCTCCACAGCTGGTCAAGCTGGTAGTATTCGCGCTCTGCTAGCGCGAAGATGTGCACGATAACATCTCCAAAATCGAGAAGGAGCCAGCCCGAGTCCAGTGCGCCTTCACGGTGGAGCGGAAGCACGCCTTCTTTCTTCAGAGCGTGTTCCACCTCTTCATAGATGGTCTTGAGCTGCCTTTCGCTCTCACCGCTGCAGATAACAAAGAAATCGGCAAAGCTGCAGATGCCGCGTACATCCAGCAGCACAATGTCGCTGCCCTGCTTATCGCTGATGGCTTCTACCGCTCGATGGGCTACTTCCAGGCCTTCCAGGTGGCAGTCCTCCCATGGTAATCTTTTTTCTCCGCTAACTAATTATACCAGTAATCGGCACTAAGTCCAGTTCAATATCTTAACGGGATTTTAGTATTTAGCTGCTACAATTTTACTAAGAAATCAAAACAAGGAGGTAACACCGGATGCGGCGTAATAAAAAGTGGATTATTGCTGTGGTACTGGCGGGTGTCCTTTTGTTCGGCGGTCTGGGAGGGATAGTCCTGGCCCAGGAAGACGGGGATGATAGCCAGCCGCGGACGCTACTGGACAGAGTTACTCAAATCCTGGTGGATGACGGTGTCAATATTACCTCTGAGCAGCTTCAGAACGCCTTTACCCGGGCCCGTAGCGATATGCGCACCGAAGCCCTTATTAACAAATTCCAGGCTCTGGTGGAGCAGGGCAGGATAACCCAGGAGCAGGCTGACGCTTACCTGCAGTGGCAACAAGCCCGGCCTGATGTCCCCTTCGGGTTTGGCTTCTCCGGACATGGTAAGTTCCCCGGTATGCGCGGTATGCACGGGATTCGTGGCTGGAATGCACCAACTGCTCCCGCGCAGTAAGTGACCGGAATTTTTAATTGGCTGGCATTGGAGAGAAAGGGGGAATTCCCCCTTTCTCTCTTTTCTGTGGCCAAAATCTCGTGTTAATATTTTCTTAACATTTACGTTATAAGATTGTTGTAAAGAGAACTGAACCGCTAGGGGGTAACAGATGGCAGGGAAGAGAGTCCTGGTGGTTGACGATGATTCGAAAACGGTAGAGCTGGTCAAGCTCTATCTGAACCGGGATGGTTACCGGGTGCTTACCGCTTACGACGGCATTGAGGCCCTGCGCCTGGCCCGTGAGGGTCACCCTGACCTTATCGTTCTGGACCTGATGCTGCCCGGCATGGATGGCCTTGAGGTCTGCCGTACTCTCAGGGGTGAATCCGATGTGCCGATAATTATGCTCACGGCGCGGACTACCGACGAAGACAAGCTCACAGGTTTGGGACTGGGAGCGGACGACTACGTGACCAAGCCCTTCAGCCCGAGGGAGCTGGCCGCCAGAGTCAGGGCAGTGCTCAGGCGTTTACCCGGCGAGAGGGGGCCTGACGAAATTAAGCATGGCCCGCTGACAATCAACTTCCTCAGGCATGAAGCCTTTCTGGAAGGAAGACCTCTGAACCTGACAGCGGTGGAGTTCAAGCTGCTGGGGGTACTGGTCAAAGAACCGGGGAGGGTCTTCAGCCGGGCGCAGCTTATTGCCAGTGCCCTGGGTTTCGATTTCGAGGGCTTTGACCGTACTATCGATGTCCATATCCTGAACCTGCGGCGCAAGCTTGAACCGGACCCCGGTCAACCCAGGTATATCAAAACAGTTTACGGAGCCGGGTACAAGTTCTCGGAGGCGGAAGTTGATTCATAGCTTACGCTTTCGCCTGCTGCTTGCCTTTACCCTGGTGGTACTGGTCACCATCGGGTCAGTATTGTTCTTCCTGAATCAGGCTACGCAGAGTGAAATCCGCCGTTTTCAGGAGAGGGTTGACCAGACGCGCGCCGGGCGTATGGAGGTTGAGCTATCCCGCTATTATTTGAGACACAATAGCTGGCAGGGAATCCAGGCCTTTGTCGAGCAGTGGGGGAGCCTTTACGAGCAGCGTATTATCCTGACCGATGTTGAAGGGATGGTCGTCGCCGATTCTAGAGGAGAGCTCCTGGGGAAATTCTACTGGTCTGATTCACCGGGAAGACCGGTCTCTAACTGGTGGCAGAGGAGTCCTATCGGCATACTCTACGTACCACAGAGGTCTTCGTCGGAACTGGCTTTCGGCTCGCTCCAGATCCTTTTCAAAACGATAGGCTTATTTTTCCTCTGGGGGGGTCTAATCGCCGTCGCCATTGCGTTCGTCATCACTTTCTTCCTGTCGCGGCGGATCCTGGCTCCGGTTAAAGCCCTTACTCATGCGGCCAAACGCCTCGGGCATGGAGATTTTACCCAGAGAGTGCCGGTCAAGGACAGCAGTGAGCTGGGAGAGCTGGCCGTCACATTCAACTCTATGGCCACCGACCTGGAACGCGGCGAACGGTTACGGCAGAACCTGGTCGCCGACGTTGCCCACGAGCTGAGGACTCCACTGTCCAACATCAAGGGATACCTGGAAGCGGTTAGAGACGGCGTGCTAGAACCGGATGAGGTAACTATCCGCTCGCTTAACGAGGAAGCGACACTGCTGTCACGGCTGGTTGATGATCTTCAGGAATTGACTCTGGCTGAGGCCGGTGAACTAAAGCTGGTTTACCAGACAGGCAACATCGCGGAATTGATCAATCAGACCGTGGCCGCGGTACAGCCCAAGGCGCGGGCCAAGATGGTATCAATGGCTGCGCAGTTACCCGAGAGATTGCCCGCAGTGAATATCGATGCTCACCGCATCAGTCAGGTGTTGCGTAACCTGCTGGAGAATGCCGTGGCGCACACCGCTGAAGGCGGGGAAATCAACGTTACCGCCCGGCAGACTGGCAATCGGATAGCAATAACGGTGGCTGACAGCGGGGAAGGCATCCCCGCAGAAGACCTGCCCTATATCTTTGAGCGTTTCTACCGGGTAGACAAGTCCCGCACCAGGGCTACCGGCGGTAACGGGCTGGGGTTGACCATCGCCAAACGCCTGGTGGAGGCGCATGGAGACAATATCGAGGTTGAGAGCGAACTGGGCAGGGGGAGCCGCTTTACCTTCACAGTCCCGGTATCAGGCTAGTGTGGTGTAACGCATTATTTTTCGCTCAAGAAGTGAAACGAATCGTTCTCCAATAAAAAGCACGTTACTCGTGTTGTCATTGCGAGGAGTCCGCCTCCGGTGGACGACGTGGCAATCTGGGGGTAAGGGATAATTCCGCCCCCGCCGAGATTGCTTCGCCTTCCGGCTCTGCCGGAATGGTCTCGCAAT
>JAUYMF010000175.1 GCA_030698765.1 Dehalococcoidales bacterium | reverse complement strand
ACCCATCTTGGCGGTGATGACTTTGACCAGAGAATTATGGACTGGCTGTGCGACGAGTTCAAACGGGACCAGGGGATAGACCTCAGGCAGGACCGGATGGCGTTGCAGAGGATAAAAGAGGCCGCCGAAAAAGCCAAGGTGGAACTCTCCACCGTCCAGCAGACCGATGTAAACCTGCCCTTTATTACCGCCGATGCCAGCGGCCCCAAACACCTTAATATCACCCTGACCCGGGCCAAGCTGGAGCAACTGGTTATGGACCTGGTGGAAAAATCACTGGAGCCCTGCCGCCAGGCGCTGAAGGATGCCGGCAAGACCGCCGCCCAGATTGACGAAGTTGTCCTGGTGGGCGGCCAGACCAGGATGCCACTGGTGCAGGAGAAGGTAAAACAGCTCTTCGGCAAGGAACCCCATAAAGGAGTCAACCCTGATGAAGTAGTGGCTATCGGTGCTGCCATTCAGGCGGGTGTCCTCAAGGGAGAAGTTAAGGATGTTCTGCTGCTTGACGTTACTCCCCTGACCCTGGGTATTGAGACCCTCGGTGGTGTGGCTACTCCTCTGATTCCCCGCAACACCACTATCCCCACCTCCAAGAGCCAGATTTTCAGCACGGCCGCTGATAGTCAGCCCAGCGTGGAAATCCATGTCCTCCAGGGGGAGAGACCCATGGCTACAGATAACAGGACGCTGGGGCGGTTCATGCTTGACGGTATTCTACCCGCGCCGCGAGGCATGCCCCAGATTGAGGTCAGCTTTGATATTGATGCTAACGGTATCCTCAGCGTCAGAGCGCATGATAAAGGCACGGGTAAAGAGCAAAAAATCACCATCACCGCTTCCAGCGGGCTGAGCAAAGAAGAAGTTGAAAAGATGCAGCGGGAAGCCGAAATGCATGCCAGTGAGGATGCCAAACGCCGTGAGGAAATAGAAGCTCGCAATACCGCGGATACCCTGGCTTACACCTCCGAGAAGACACTGAGGGAACAAAAAGACAAGATACCGGCGGACTTAAATCAGGAGGTAGAAAGCAAGATCAGTGAAGTACGCTCGGCGCTGCAGGGAACAGACGTTGAAGCTGTCCGCCGGGCGTCACAGGAACTAAATGAGATAATGCAAAAGGTAGGAACAGCTATCTACCAGCAGCAGCCACCGCCTGGAGAGACACCCCCGGGTGACAGCGGGGAAACACCACCCGGCAAAGAAGACGAGGGTACCGTCGAAGGTGAATTCCGCGAGGTGTAAGTTATTCACGGGAGTTCAAGCAGGGGCGAAGCCCTTCCTCCGTACGGCTGTCATTGCGAGGAGCACGTTCACTTCGCTCAGTGTAAACTCCGCGACGAAGCAATCCGTGAGGGGAGGGGCACAAACATACCCCAGCCGGATTGCTTCGCCCTCGGGACTTCGGCGTGAGCTCAGTCGAACGCTGAACTCGGGCTGAAGCCTCCTGATAAATCGGAATGGTCTCGCAATGATAATATGCGAAAAGGGGATAGGGTTTAACGAATAACTATGGCAACGAAACGGGACTATTATGAAGTCCTCGGTATTGACCGAAATGCCACCGATGAAAAAATAAAGAGCGCTTTTCGTAAGCTCGCCTTCAAATATCATCCCGACCGTAACCCGGAGAACGGGGCCGAGGAGAAGTTCAAGGAAGTAAACGAAGCCTACGAAGTGCTCTCCGACTCCGAAAAGCGGGCCGCCTATGACCGTTTCGGGCATGGTGGCAGCCAGGGGTTCTTCAGCGGAGGGAGTGATGGCTTTGGCTTCGGCGGCTTTGGTGATATCTTTGATGCTTTCTTCGGTGGAGCCACTACGGCTACCCGCCAGCAGCCGCAGCCGGGTACTGACCTTCACTATAAGACTACCATCAGCTTTGAAGAAGCGGTTTTCGGTGTTGAAAAAGAGATAAATATCTCCCGCACCGAGCATTGCTCGCAATGCCAGGGTACCGGCTACCCGCCGGACAGTCCGCCTGTGCAGTGTCCTAATTGCAGCGGCACCGGGCAGGTACGCCGGGTACAGCAGAGTATCTTCGGTCGCTTTACCAACATCGCCACCTGTCCCCGGTGTCAGGGCGAGGGCCGGATTATCACTGATTCCTGTCCCCAGTGCCGGGGTACGGGCAAAGAGAAGCACGAGCGGAATATCACTGTCAAAATACCCGCTGGCATTGAGGATGGTTCCCGGATACGGCTTACCGGTGAAGGCAATGCCGGGGCAAGGGGTGGCCCCCCGGGCAATCTCTACCTCAGTTTATCCGTAAAACCGCATGAGCTTTTCACACGGGCGGGTAACGATATTCTCTATGAGCTGCCCATCAATTTCGCCCAGGCGGCTCTCGGAGATGAGGTGGATGTACCCACTTTAGAGGGCGATGTCAAGCTCAAGATCCTGGCCGGTAGCCAGACGGGGCAGGTCTTCCGTCTGAAAAACAAGGGCGTTCCTCATCTTTATGAAAGAGGACGCGGTTCTCAGTTAGTGACGATAGTGATATCCACCCCCGATTCACTTACCAGGGAACAGCGTCAGCTATTTGAAAAGCTGGGTAAAACACTGGGCCCGCCCAAACGCAGGAAGTAAGCCGCCGGTCAGGAGCGTTTTCGCCGTCTCAGGAAAGAGAAGAGTCGCCACTTCCGTCCGGCCAGCTCATGACTGTTGACGGCTGACATCAATCTCGCCGCTTTCTGACGGAGGTCAGCCCCCTCATATAAGACCTGATAGATAGCTTCGGTAATCGGCATTGCCAGCCCCATCTGCCGGGCTATCTCCCAGACAACCAGAGTCGTAGTTACCCCCTCAGCCACCCCGCTCATCGATTCCGCTATCTCCGCCAGCGAACGCCCTTTGGTCAGCTCTACCCCTACGTAATGGTTGCGGCTCAACGGGCTGGCGCAGGTAGCAACCAGGTCACCCAGACCGGCCAGACCGGAGAAGGTAAGCGGATTAGCTCCCAGAGCCACTCCCAGCGCCGTCATTTCAGTAAGGCCCCGGGTAATCAGCGCCGCCTTGGCATTATCACCGTAGCCTAACCCGTCAGCGATACCGGCCCCCAGAGCCACGATATTTTTCAACGCCCCCCCTAATTCAACCCCGATGACATCAGTATTGGTATAGACGCAAAGGTTCGGGCTGGTTAATAACTTCTGGGCTTTCCTGGCGATAGCGTCATCTTCCGCGGCGATAACGGTAGCGGCCGGCAGGTTAGACAGGATTTCCCGGGAAAGGTTGGGGCCGGAGAGAATGCAAATATTAGAATGGAAATCAGGTTTTATCTCTTCAGCGATCACCTGTGACATACGCTGACTGCTGCCAATCTCCAGTCCCTTGGCGGCACTGATGATGAGCATTGACTTCTTGAGATGCCCGGCAACAAGCTTGATATTCTGGCGCATGCTTTGTGACGGTACCGCCAGTATGACCGCCCCGGCTTTATCCAGTGCTTCACCTAAGGAACTGGTTACTAATAACCTGGGCGGGAATTCAATACCGGCCACTGTGGCGGGATTAGGGCCGTTATCTTTGAGGGCGACAGCCTCCTGCTCGGTACGAGCCCACAGGCTGACCTGTAATCCCTTACGAGCCAGCATTATGCCCAGGGTCTCTCCCCAGGAGGTAGTGCCAATGACGGCAACCTTAGACATGTATTACTCGCCGCTCTGTTGAGAGTTTACGTGCTCTCCCTTTTCACCCAGTCTACGCTCTTTACCGGACAATAACCGGCTGATGTTATCTCGATGCATAATGATAATCACTATCGTGCCTATTAGAGTGTAGATAAGGTATTCAAAGGGAAAACCATTGAGAATAGTAAGCGGTAATAATATGGTGTAAGTACCCACTGCCCCGGCGATGGAACCCAGTGAGGCGAATCTGGTCAGCCCGGTGCCGATAATAAAGACCTGCCCGCCGAAAAGAGCTACCACCGGGCTTAAAGCGGCCAATCCCCCGAAGAAAGTGGCCACGCCTCTTCCCCCCTGAAATTTAAGGAAGACCGACCAGTTATGCCCCGCCATCGCCGCTAATGCCGCCATACATTGCGCCGTCAGCAATCCCAGGCTGATATTACCTACTAACAGGTAGCTTCTACCGACCAGTAAACCGGCCAGTACTACCGCCAGCGCCCCTTTTAACAAATCAAGAGTAAATACCAGGATCGCCGCTTTCTTACCAGCCACCCTCAGCACGTTGGTCGTCCCCGTTTTGCCACTGCCATATTGCCTGACATCGACCTTGGCGCTCCGCCTGGCGATTAATAAACCAAAGGGAATGGCACCCAGAAGGTAACTGATTATCACTACCGCGACAAATGTGGCAACTATCATGATTCTCCTCTGTTTTTAAAAACTAAACGAAGCGGGGTGCCCGCGAAACCAAACGCCTGGCGCAGTTTGTTCTCCAGGTAGCGTTGATAGGAAAAATGGACCAGCTCAGCATCATTGACAAAAAAGACAAAGGTCGGCGGGTTCACCTCGGCCTGGGTGGCATACAGGATCTTCAACTGCCTCTTGCCAACACGCGGCGGGCTGTGGGCCGCTACCGCTTCCTGCACCACGTTATTGACCGCGGCTGTTTTCAGCCGCTTTAGTCTCTCCTGATAGACCCGGTACGCCTGGGGCATAATCTCATCTATTCCTTGCCCGAGTTTGGCCGAGGTGTACAGCACCGGCGCATAGTCTATGAATTTAAGCTGGCTCCTGATTTGACGGTCCCATTCGGTCACGTTCTTATCAGCCACCATGTCCCATTTGTTAACCACCAGTATAATCCCCTTCGCCATCTGCCGGATATAGCCGGCAACGTGCATATCCTGAGCCGTAAGGGGCTCCATAGCATCAATTACCAGTAAAGCGATATCAGCCCGCTCGATAGCTCGCAGGGCGCGGATAACGCTGTACCGCTCCACCCCTACCTCCACCCGTCCCCGCCGCCTGATACCAGCGGTATCAATAACTAGCACACTTTGCCCCTGGAAGTCAAATAGAGTATCTATGGCATCGCGGGTCGTCCCCGGAATATCGCTGACAATAGACCTTTCCTCGCCGAGCAAGGCATTCAGCAGCATCGACTTGCCGACATTGGGTCGGCCGACAATAGCCACTTTCATGGCCTCCGGTTCAGCCTGTGCCGGTGGTGGCGGTGGTAGCAGCTCGATAATTTTGTCCAGAAGCTCAGCGGTCCCCCGTCCGTGGTAAGCGGAAATCACCAGAGGCTCACCCAGCCCCAGCTCGTAAAACTCCACCGCCTCCGCCTCGAATTTGGGGTTGTCCGCCTTATTCGCCACCAGTAACACCGGTTTGTCCACCTCACGAAGCATAGCGGCTATCTCCGTCTCAAAAGGTACTATCCCTGTTCTGACATCCACCAGGAAAATAATAGCGTCAGCTTCAGCAATGGCTGTCTCCACCTGTTCCTTTACCCCCTGGTCAATAGCAGACTGAGGCTTCAGTTCCAGTCCTCCGGTATCAACCATGGTGAACTCAGTTCCCTGCCAGGAGACAGTGGTCAGTATGCGGTCACGGGTGGTCCCGGGCAAATCCTCGGTAATGGCTATCCGTTTACCGGATACCCGGTTAAGGAGGGTGGACTTCCCCACATTCTGCCTGCCGATGATAGCCACAACCGGTTTACCCACGGCCACCTCTAAGAGTTCTCTATAAATAGTATCCTCCTCCTCTTCCGGGCTGAGCCTGCCTCTGCGTAGATTCAGGCTCTCTGTCCTCACTGGTCTGAACGGGTGGTTTCATCCTTGGTAATTCCTGGGTCAGTTTCACACTGGGAGCTTCAATCTCGCTCCGGGCAATCTTTTTCAGGTCGGTAATAATATCCCTCAGATTCTGGACAAAGGCATTATACTCCATGACAAACCGGTTAAACTGGTCTACCGTCTCCTTTGGGAGCTCAATAGTCAGGGCTAACTCGTGAAACTGCTCGACGAATTCATAATAGTTAGTGTTAAGCAACCACAACTCGTTGAGATAGGTACGCAGGTAAACACTGAACCGGCCTGTCCTGGCATCGCTTTCCATGCGGTCAATAAAGCTATTGCCCCAGTTATTAAAAACTCGCTGCGCCATATCACAACCCCGCGCCCAATCCCACAGTCTGGGATTATCAATATTAAACAGGCCATCGATGATGACAAAGATGGACAGGGAAGAGTTACCCATGAAACGCCGGTTAAAATACCCGGACAGCTGGCGCAGCTTCAGGGATGCGCGTTCCATATCACCTTCCCTGGCTTTAATCACCGCCGCCACCAACCCGATCACCAGAATCACACCCATAGCTCCCGCCAGAAGCCAGATTGGCCACTCGTAGAAATAACCAAGCAGAGCCAGCACCGCGATTAACAGGGGAGACCAGCCCCACTCTACTATCGTACTCAAAATCCTTAACTTACGCATATCATTCCCCCTAATGATAGCCAGCCAGCGGCCTGGACAGACCGCCCAGCAGGTGGGCTAACAGCGCCTTCTGCACGTGCATCCGGTTCTCCGCCTGGTCAAAGACTACCGACTGCGGACTATCCAGAATGCCCTCAGCCACTTCCTGCCCCCGGTGAGCCGGTAACGGGTGCATCAATATGGCATCATCTTTAGCCAGAGACAGGAGCTTACTATCTACCCGGTAATTAGCGAACACGCGCTGGCGTTCCAGCGCCTCTGCTTCCTGCCCCATACTCGTCCAGACATCAGTATAGACGACGTCGGCGCCACTGACCGCAAGATCCGGGTCCTCGGCGCTGAATATTTCGCCACCGCTGGAGGCGGCATAGTCCTCAGCCAGTTGCCATATTTCCGGCTGAACTGTGTAACCGGGTGGGGAAGCTATTCTGAAATTCATTCCGGTTAATGCCGCCGCCAGCAGCAGGCTGTTGGCTACATTATTGCCATCGCCAATGAAAGCCAGGGTCAAGCCCGCTAAATCATCCTTTTTCTCATAGATGGTGAGCAGGTCGGCCAGTGCCTGGCAGGGGTGTTCCCGGTCAGAGAGAGCGTTCACTACGGGTACCGTGGCATAGGTGGCCATAATTCCCAGAGTCTCGTGGGAAAAGGTGCGCGCGGCGATAACATCTACGTAGCGGCTGAGCACCCGGGCCACATCCGGGACTGACTCCCGTTCCCCCAGCCCAACCTCTGCCGGAGACAGATAGATGGTCTGACCACCCAGTCCTCCCATAGCTACCTCAAAACTCACCCGGGTCCTTAATGAGGGCTTTTCAAAAATGAGGGCTAAGGTCTTCCGCTCCAGTAAAGAAAGCCATCCCTTGGCTTTGATATCGACAGTATCAGAGATGAAGGAGAGGATATCATCACCGCTGAGGTCAGATATTGAAAGCAAGTCTTTCCCTTTCAAATCATAACCCCCCTGATATTTCCCAAACGAACACTCTGAGCCAAAGCCACCTGTTGATTATGTACAGTATATCACGAAAAAACAATTATTCAATAGCCGACCAGTAACTAAGAACCGCCGGACTAAAGATAAAAATGCCAGGATAAGGGGAACTCAAACCACTTAAAGCTGACGCCGGCTATTGACAGACCCCGGACAGTATGATTATAATAATTTCAGGGATTATTTAGATATTTATTAAATTCTAAAGTACCAGAATCTTTCGGGCAGGTAACCGGACTTATGGAAGAGCAAGTTTATACTTATCATGCCGAGATGTGCAAGGTCTTCTCTCATCCGAAGCGGCTGGAACTGATTAATGCCCTTCGAGATGGTGAGATGAGCGCCGGTGAACTCAGCGTCAGGCTTGAACTAGCGCCGGCTAACCTGTCCCAACACCTGAGCATGATGCGGGAACGCCGTATCCTTGTCTCAAGGAAAGAGGGAAACATGGTCTACTACCGTATAGCTAATCCCCGCCTTCTTATTGAAGCCTTCGATTTATTGCGGGAAATATTATTTGAGCAGATCAGGCAGGATGCGGCCCTTATCCAAGAAAACAGCAGCCAGACAGTAGTGGCCGTGACCTCTGAAAGACTTCAGGGAGGCTAACTAAAGATGAAACTGGCGATCATCATTAACAGCAATGATGCGGAAACAGCCTGGAACGCGCTGCGCCTGGCCAATGAGAGTATTAGCCAGGGAAATGAGACGACCGTCTTTCTCCTCGGCAGTGGCGTGGAGGTAGTAGGCATCAAGAGCGAGACTTTCAATATCGCCGAGTTGGGGGAGAAGTTCCTCAGCGGCGGTGGTAATCTCCTGGCCTGCGGGACCTGCCTTAAATCCAGAGAACAGGAAGCCGGGGTTTGCTCTATCTCAACGATGTCACAACTGGTAGAGGTTATTACTGGTTCAGATAAATTGGTCACCTTTGGCTGAACTGATAGTACTTTTAGCGGAGCGGAGCAATGACCGGAAAGATGGCCCTGGTTGATTACAAAAAGTGTCTCCCGGAACTTTGTGATAGCGGTACATGTGCCGCGGTTCTGGCGTGTCCCCACAGGTTGCTGAAACAGGAAATGCCCTATGAGGCGCCAATGCCTGACCCCTCCGTTTGCCGGGGCTGCGCCAAGTGCGTTGTCGCTTGCCCGCTGAAAGCGATACAAATATACCTGACATAATCTCTCATTATGATGGCAAATGAGTATGGTTACCATGGATATACATGAAGTAGGAGCGTTATGCCCGAGTTTCAGATAAGGATCACGAAAACTCTATCATATCTCCATACTTTCACCATACTTCCTTGGTATCTTGAAGATAGAGACAGGAGCTTTGCTAACAAATCAGGAAAGGAGGAAAGCTGTGGATAAGAATCTAAAGACAATATTGATAATAGGGGGCATCATCGTAGGTGTTCTGGCTATCCTGTCCATAGTCCCCGGAATCCTCTGGGGAGGGCAATACGGAAGTTGGGGTATGATGGGCCCCGGTATGATGGGAGGTTATGGTACCATGTTTCTTATGCCTATTTTGTGGATAGTTGTTCTAGGGTTGATCATTTGGGCAGTTGTGGCTGCTGTCCGTCCCGGCGAATCAAGCAGGTCGGATTCTGGAACGTCTTCAGCGCTGGAGGTGCTTAAAAAGAGATACGCACGGGGCGAGATAGACAAAGAAGAGTTTGAAGAGAAGAAAAAAGACCTGATTTGAAGGTTATCGGAGACTATTGATGAGACTGAGACATTTGGCGGTCATTTCCGTAGTGCTAACGACCTTGCTGGGTCTGGTCTCCTGCGCTCCGGTCTGGGGACCGTCCGGGGGTGGCGGCATGATGGGTGGTCAAGGTGGTGGCATGATGGGGCCTCAGGTACCGGGTTCGGAGCAGCCCTATCCTTACGGGACGGGTGGTATGGGTCCGGATATGATGGAGGGCATGCCCATGATGGGAGGGATGACGGGCTACTACTCCGGAGTTCCAACAGCGCTGTCCCATGATGATGCCAGACAAATTGCCGGGCGGTATCTTGCATCCTTGAACAATCCTGACCTTATTATTGACGAGTTCGAGGAGTACTCCCATAACTTTTATGTGGCGCTGGTTGAAGTAAGCACGGGGAGGGGAGCCATTGAAGTCATCATCGACCGGTACAGCGGCAACCTTCAGCCCGAGCCGCAGAGCATGACCTGGAACAGGAAGTATGGCATGATGGGCGGCTACCAGTCAGCGCAGATGACAGTTTCATCAGCGCAGGCTTTGGAAATCGCCCGAAACTTTCTGGCCGTTGTCTACCCCGGCACCGAGGCTGATGAAATCGTCGCTTACTACGGCTACTACACGATAATGACTGAATTTGAAGGCAAGCATTACGGTATGCTGAGCGTCAACGGCTACTCCGGCGAAATCTGGTACCATGCCTGGCACGGAATGTTCATCGCTGAAGCGTCAGACCAACCAAACCATTGACAGGGCTCATCTC
Source organism: Dehalococcoidales bacterium (assembly GCA_030698765.1). Lineage (NCBI taxonomy): Bacteria > Bacillati > Chloroflexota > Dehalococcoidia > Dehalococcoidales > Dehalococcoidales bacterium. The sequence continues at coordinate 2,505 of JAUYMF010000175.1, read as the reverse complement.
CTGTAGTATAAGACAGGAACAAGTAGAAAAGGAGGGTTGTAATGCCGACGGAAGCACGAATTGTGGTCTTGCTCTTCCACCTGCTGGCGATGCTCTTCATGGCTGCCCCGCTCTACGCCCTGGTCACCGTTAATGAGCGCGCCCGCTTTACCGTTCCACCTAACTACAATACCGACCGCTATCTGGAGAATATCATCAAGAACCAGCCGGTACGCTGCTACGCTTACCTGACCGTCCTCGTGGTGACCGGTATCCTGCTGGTCTGGGCACGGGGATGGGCATGGGCCGACTGGGCATTGATTACCAAACTGGGAGTAACCGCCCTGCTGGTTTCACTGCTGAGCTACGTCCACTTCAATATACAACCCCGCATTGAGAGCGTCCTGGATAAAGTGAAGCCCGGAGAAGAAGTCCCAACTGCAGACAGGCCCACCCTGATGGACTGGCGCGGCCGGCGCAAACGCCTGGCGGGTATCTGCCTTTTCCTGGTGCTGACCGCCATCATCATGGGGGTAAGAGTCACCTGGAGCTACGTGCCCTGGCTCGCGATTGTGTTCGTGGTAGCCGCAGCCCTCTTCGCCTGGCGGGTGTACCGCACTCCGCTCCGCCTCGGCTGGTTCTGATAATGCAGGAGGACGATAATGACAGAAAAATATACCGTATCGGGAAGTCAGGTGGTGGAAAAAGTAAAACAGCTTATCCATGAAGGCAATATCAGGAGAGTACGCTTACTCCACGAAGGACGCACCGTTATCGAAATTCCGCTGTCAATAGGTGCCCCGGCAACAGCTATTGCAATTATTGCCGCGCCCCTGCTGGCCGCCCTGGGCGCTTTCGCCGCACTGGTCACGGAATGCACCATCGAGGTCGAGAAGATGGAGGACAAGGAATAACTGGAGAATCTTGGCAGTCTGGCAAAGACCGGTTTAGACATGGCCGGAAAGGGGAGCTATATCCTGCTCATCAGCCTCCCCGGTGAGCAGGCGATTTCCGTGGGCAGTCTTAAAACAGTCTGTTTTCCCCGTGGTTACTATGCTTATGTCGGCTCCGCACTGGGCGGATACAAAGCCAGGCTAAACCGCCACCTTAGAGCGGATAAAAGGCCCCGCTGGCACATCGACTACCTGCTACGGGAGGCGTCAATAAACGAGATGGCACTGTGCCCGACTACGGACAGGGTTGAATGCGCCATGGCCCGGGCACTCAGCCAGCAGTTCGATTCCATCCCCGGCTTTGGCTGCAGCGATTGCCGCTGCTGCAGCCACCTCTTTTTTACTGCTGATAATGAGGAACTGAAAGCGGAAGTTATTTCAATTATTAAACGGCTGGGGATAAAGCCGGTAGTGATTTGAATTATAATAGATCAGAGCGCGGATGGTAAGATAAAACAAATGACCAAAATTATTCTAGCCAGACACGGAGAGACGGCATGGAACGTCGAGGAAATATTCCGCGGCAGGGCTGATGTTGATTTGAACGCCACCGGAATCAACCAGGCGGAACTGCTGGCGGAATTCCTCAACAAAGCGGATATTGAAGCTGTTTACTCCGGTCCCCTGCAGCGCGCCCTCAAAACGGCGGAGGCGATTGCCCACCATCATAATCTCCGGGTAGAGATCGCCTCCGGGTTGAATGACCTTGATTTCGGGAAGTGGCAGGGGCTACCCAGTAAACAGGTCAAGGAGAGGTATCCACAGCTTTATGATGAATGGGTTAATACCCCTCACCGGGTAAAAATACCGGAGGCGGAGAGCCTGGATGCCGTCAGGCAGAGGGCGCTCAGCCTGGTGGATGAGGTAATAGCCAGGCACATCGGCATTGTTGTCCTGGTATCTCACCGCGTGGTGAACAAGGTGCTGATCTGCGCTCTGCTGGGACTGGACAACTCCCACTTCTGGAACATCAGGCAGGACAACTGTGGAATTACTACCTTCAGTCATGAAAGAGGTCGTTTTGTCCTTACCGGCCATAATGACACCTCTTTCCTGGCTCCCCTCAGCCAAGCTCCGCTCAGTGACTTTTAGAAGCTCACGGCTTATAATGTAATCAGGAGAAACATACCAGGGGAGGAAACAAAGGTTATGACAGGGACCAAGAGAAAATATTTCGGCGCGCTGGCGCTGTTAGTGGTCTTCGGGCTGGTCATGGCGGCTGGCTGCGCCCAGACCGGCGCTCAAGTCATCTCTCCGCAGGAGGCCACTGCCTTGATACAGGAAAACGGTAACAACCCGGACTTCATCATCATTGATGTGCGTACACCGCAGGAGTACAACGACGGACATATCGTGGGCTCCGTTAATATTGATTTCTACGCCGCTGACTTCCGCGACCGTATCAGCGCACTTGACCGGAGCAAGACTTACCTTATCTACTGCCAGAGCGGCAACCGCAGCGGTCAAAGCCGGGGGATGATGGTCGAGCTTGGCTTTGAGAAGATATACGACATCGGGGGGGGAATAGTTGCCTGGAGGGCGGCCGGACTGCCTACGGTGAAGTAAGACTAGT
>JAUYMF010000174.1 GCA_030698765.1 Dehalococcoidales bacterium | reverse complement strand
GAGCTGGCGGTGATGGGCGCCGAGGGGGCCGCCCCTATCATATTCCGCAGAGAGCTGGAGAAAGCCGAAAATCCGGATGAGCTGTTGCGGCAAAAGATTGCCGAGTACCGGAAGGAATTCGCCAATCCCTACCGCGCTGCCGAGCACCTGCACGTTGATGATGTCATTGACCCGGCGGAGACCAGGCCCAGGCTGATTGAAGCCCTGGAAATGGTGATTGACAAGGCAGAGAGCACCCCGACCAAAAAGCACGGAATTATTCCGGCGTGAATTAGCGGATGTGAAATCCATCCCCCTGACCCCCTTCCTTAAACAAAGGAAGGGGCGATTGTTTATACAAGAGGGTATGATGCTTTTAGTAATTCCCGCTTATTTATTTAAGGAAAGCTTATAGCGTCTTCCTGCTTCTAAGGCTTGGATTCGAAGAGTAGCCCCATTTTTTAGTTCTATTTGATGGGTATCGAACCACTTCTTAAGTCTGCTTTGAATATATGCCCCTTTATCTGGGTCGCCCATATGTGTTCCGTTTGGGGCAGATGAAACATAAGTTTTTATCTCACCTATGTCCGTTTCTAATGAGAAAGGTAGCTTATAACCAGGTAAAAACCGTCTTATTCTTTTGGGTATAGGAATGAAATGATACTTTTGTGAAGAGTGTGGGTTTCTAATCTCTATATCTACATATTTTTTATCAGTTATAATATTATCTTGTTTATGCAAGCCTAGTAGGACTCTTAATACCTCATTTGGTGTATTAAAAACCAACCCGAATTCTACCGCTCTCTTTTTCAGTTCATCCATAACCTGGTCGTCAATACGTATAACTGGGGTCATATTTCTCTCCTTTGGTATTATAGTGTAACACTGTTGCTAATGTATCACTAATATTCTAATCTTGTCAAGCCTTTTTAGGGAAATTTTTCTAAAATTTTGAGGGAAGGGTGGGAAAAGGGAGATGGATACGCTTGTCTATAGAATTCTTTCTAACCTTCATGACGGCAGAGACTTGTTAGGTTAAGTGTGAGAGGGGGCGGAAGCCCCTCTTCCATATAAATGTCATTGCGAGGAACGCAGTGACGAAGCAATCCGTAAGGGGAGTCGTAAACATACGCAGCTGGATTGCTTCGCCTCCCGACGAGTTTACCCCGTACACTGATACGGGGTCGGGATGGTCTCGCAATGACATTTTCAGACAACCTCACCGGAATGCCAACGCCGCTTGTTAAGCTCGATTTTTTTCTGGATTCCATGTCGACCACAGAATGACAAATTGTATTCGACCCTGGACATGGACTGACAATCGATGGGAGTCCTAAGCGTCACATTCAGCTTGTTTTTGACAACTCAGCAGCAGCCAGGGCAATAGCTTTATCCAGGTCTGCCGGGTAATTTATGTTAAAGAAGGACAGCAGCTCGGGGTCTATCCTCCGGCATTCTTCGCGTTCGACATACCGTACCCGCACCACATCAAGAAGAGCGTAAACTTCCAGATGGTTATTCTCCAATTGTTTCTTGATAAATGGCAAGCATTTTTTAGAATAGACAGCATGAAGGGGATCTCTCATCCCTTCTTCCAGATGAGGGATAACGGCATCAAAACCCCTAGAAAGCCCGACCATATAGCGCAGCAGTTCGGTATTCAGGAAAGGCATATCACAGGCAACCACGATACTGTGCGTATGACGTGAAGCCAGCAGTCCGGTATAGATACCACCAAGGGGGCCTTTACCCGGATAGAGGTCAGTAAAAATTTCAACATCGTGGCTCACTGGAATGGCGCATTGTTCCGCTGATGTCACCACCAGAATCTGGTCACTCAGCGGTCGGAGTCGCTCCACGACGCATTGCACCAGGCTTTTACCTTCCAGTACCTCCAGGGGTTTACTCCTGCCAAAGCGCCGGTTCTTGCCGCCGGCCAGGATAATCGATGTTGCTTTCATATTACTATTCACTTAAATAGAGTTACGCGGGCTGAGTCACAAGAATAAGTCCTCTCTCCCCTTACGGGAGAGAGTTAGAATGAGGAGAATGAACCAGATTGAATTCACCCTCACCCCCGTATCCAGTATGGGGCAGGCTTAATCCTCCCCCGTCAAGGGAGAGGAAATTTTCATACTTAGTGACCTCAATCCGTAAATTGACATGATAGACTACTATCAAAAAGAGTGAGCTAAGACGCTGGCTTTTCCATCTCCCTGACGTACCGGATCAGTTTCCAGGTAATGGTCTCACAGAGCACCACAATATCCTCTGTGGAGAGGTAATCAGAAATGGTAGCATCGAATAGCACGCTGCCCTGGGCAGGGAACTCATCATCACCCCGCCAGAGGACGATGGTTATCGGCACATAAGTAAAAGCCTTGATAGTTACCGCCGTATCACCGAGATCTGCGGGGTATCCTCCCATTCCTCTACTGGCGTCAATGAGGAGAGCCGGGTTTTTACCGAAGTGGTTCAAAATCGGCTGACTGGTACGGTTGAAAAATGTCGGGAAGTAGCCGCTGCCTTCCGGTAACTCTCTCAGGGTAATGAGGTTATTCGATAGCGGCGTACCTTTGGCTCTGAGAAAATAGTGCAGGATAAGAATCCGGTCTCTTACCGGAACCTCAGCAGCGCCATCCACCAGAGCAATCTCACCACCGGGCAGGCTGATACGGTAGGGCCGGTCCAGGTAGCGGACAATGATTGACTTCTGGTCACCTTCCACCCGGTACTCGGTACCGCTCCGGCGGCATTGCGCTTCAATATCATCAATCCCGGCCAGCCTCTCACGGGCGATTTTATCAGCCTGCCCGTAGGCTTTTTCGTAGTTCCACTGGCCGGGTAACGTTAAACGTTTGCTTTCCATCAGGTAAACAGATTTACCGTGGTTATTCTCAGGTTTCCTATCTCTTTCCGAGATATGATGACCTGACCGGAATCATATCTCCAGCCAGGAGTGGGAATAAAGCGATTCGCCGGTAAGTACCCTGACTGTTTTCACATACTCCACTTCTTTTCTACTTAATGAAGCCAGGTCAGGTTGCTCGCCGTCCATGACCCGGTAGACCAGGTCAACGATCTCCGGCATCTCGCCTTTGGCTACTTTTACCAGTTCCGCATCAAAGGCATCAACTATCGCGGAGTGCAGGCCGTATCTCATCAGCATTATGAGATAAGTGCGGTTAAGATAAGGCCTGAGGTGATGCGGGGTGCCGTTGGAGATATTGGAAAGTCCCACGGTAGATTTACACTCGGGAGCGATATCTTTTAACATGCTCATAAACTCGACACAGGACTTTACCTGATTTATCTCCACCGATACCGGACTGGCAATCGGGTCAATCCAGATATTCTCACTGGGGATGCCAGCCTCATTGGCCTTATAGATTAAATCAACGGCCAGCATACACCTTTCGTTAGCGTCCCGGGGCATTCCCTCGACGCCCCAGAGCAGACCGATCATATCGGCATTATGATTTTTGGCCAGGGGCAACCCCTGCTCCAACCGGGCCGGTTGCAGAGAAATAGAATTGATTAGCGCTTTGCTCTGGCATACCTTCAACCCGGCTTCCATCGCCACCATATTGGTCGTATCCAGGGATAATGGCAGGTCACTGACCTCCTGCACCGTCTTGACCACCCACTCCATTAACTCGTTACCCTGCCTGCGGGCCGGGCCAATATTAAGATCAAGATAGTCAACACCAGCCTGAGCTTCAGCCCGGGCCAGTTCCTGGATGGGTACCGGGTTTCTCTCTCTCAATGCCGGGCCTATGGTTGCCGACATGATATTGATGTTTTCCCCAATAAGGATCATTTTTCCTCCTTACGGTTTCCAAGATTTCAAATAAGCCGGAATATTGGCCCCTTCGCGGGGGCCGACCATAATCTCCCAGCCGGGTAATTCCTCTTCCAGACCTCCGCTCTCCGCGGCCGCGTAACCCGGAATTATCAGTTTGTGATGCTTCACTTTATCCATGATCCCGCTCTTCTTGACGAAGGGGCCGATAACGTCTGCGGAGAATTTCCCGGCCGCCCAGGCGGTCATCACGGAAAGCCCCTCGGTGTCCATAACCAGAAGATGGGTGGGGACTTTGCTGGATTCAATCTCACCGGAAACGATGAAATAGGTGAGAGAAAAGTTAGTGGTAATCAGCACCGGGGAGTTCTCGTCGACGTTTCCAATCTCGTAGATTCCCTGAGTGGTCGCCAGCGGCCGCTGCGGGTCAGTATAGATGTTCAGTCTTTCCACAAGCAGCGGGAACAAGCTCTCACCCCGGAAATCGGAGAGAACGATGATGCCGCCATACTTGGCTACAAATATCGAGGCGATGACGGCTTCCTTCATCGGGTCATCGGTCATTTCACAGGGGAAAACGATTGTCGGAAAACCCAGAGGACGGAACTTCTTGGTCAGAGCGGCACTGCGGATAATTATCTGCTCCTCAAATGCCTGGCGGAGCGTCCTCGCCCCGGAATCGATGACAATATCATTGACCCCGGCCCCGTTTAATTTGGTGGTCAGCTCAGCCAGTTCCTCCAGACCGGAAGCCTTAGCGGCAACGGGACACTTGTTTTCTTTAGCCAGTGCCGCAACCTGGTCCAGATTATCTTTAGTCGCCGCATAGAGCAGTGGCTTGCGGTCGGCGCAAGCCTTGACACCGGCTGCCAGAATATCAGGGTTATCACTCATCAGAATGATACTGGCATCACTGTTCTGTGTCACCTTATTGACCAGCGTCGCAAATTTAGCGGCGTCTCCGGATTCGGCTTTGAGCGCCACCAGTTCCGGACGGAGGGTAAGCCCCACTCTCTCGTACTGAAGTTGCTTGAACCTGCCCAGCCGGGCATCAATTTCAGCATCGTCCATAGTGTCCTTGATAAGGAGCGCCAGCCCAGGAGGGTTCTCAAACCTCTTTTCATGGCGGAACAGCACCGTCTCACCACCGACCTTCAGGGCACGGTCCCCAACGCCAATGGTAACCGGCCTGATGGGCGGGGCTGAGGCTTCCTGCAGGTTAGCTTTCGCCTGTTCAGAAACATGAGGACAGGCCGCCAGCTCCGCCTTTCCGGCAGCCAGGTTCATAGCAAAAGCCAGGCAGGTGGGTACCCCGCATTCGCCGCAGTTCGTCTTGGGTAGCAGCTTAAATATCTCTATTCCCGTAAGCGGCATTTTATCAAACTCCTTTCTCAGTCATACTCTGAAGCAAAACAGCCATATTAACTGGTACCGGGCATACTGCCAGGTCCAGAATGCCCTTTCTCAGCCCAGTATCGGGTCCATGGTCAGGGCAGGATGCCCTTTCTCCTGCAGGAATGGCAGGATATCCTCTTCAGTGACGCCAACGGTCTCATCGGCAATCATATCGAGCAGGTCAGGAACACCCAGCTCCGCCGCCCTGGCTTTAAGCCGGTCGCCAATCTCTTCCTTCAGCATCTTGGGCATCCAGACCATTCTTAGCAATGCGCCATCACCGGCGATGAACTTCCTCTGGGTGATATTATACTTGCCGTGACCCACGAAGCCGGGGGTGCTGATACCACCGCCGATAGTCCCGGCCAAGGTGGTGAACTTCATCCCGCAGGGGGTCTCTCCCGTGTACTCCCGGTTCACCGTCATGACACCATTGGACATCGGCAACACCGCCGCAATACACTCACAGCAACCGCAGGTGGTCATCGGGTCATTGACCAGGCTGTAGAAGTTGTAATGGTCTATCTTCCCGCGGGAAGCCTTATAGACAAACTCGTTGACACCTTTCCATTGCCCCAGCTTGGCATCAATTACATCCCCTTTCGGCACCGGCTGGTTAGGCCCGGTGGGATTAATCTCAAAGGAAGCTTTACAGTCCATCCAGTTATAAGAGCCGCAGAGCCCGGTCCTTTCCGGACTGATAACACAGACGTGACCGGGAGCAAATGACTGGCAGAGGGTGCAGGAATAGTACATATCAGTAGTTTCATCGGTCATGCCTTCAATACGAGCATCCCGATGCTGGTACACCTCTCTAGCCTTCTCCACCATTTCTTTGACTTTATCCTCTTCGGTATAGAGTTTAACCTGCATCTTATCAAATATCCGCCCGAAGTCCTGGTGCAGTTTGGCGTGGAGAATAGTCCCGATATGCGAGAGTTTAAAACCCTTTTCCACCGCCTGTTTACCGACCCGCAGCCAGGCAATATCCCTCTGGCCGATATGCATCGCCCCCTGGGCATAGTTAATCAGGTGGTGAATCTGCCTCTCCAGAATCGGCTCGTAGTCCTCCTGCATCTCCCTGCCGGCAACTTCAACAGTAATCGCCAGGGGCAGTCTGGAACCGGCGGGGACATCGGTCAATTCCGGCCCGATTACCTCAATCCTGCCGTCCTCCACCTCATCCATCCGCTTGCTGCTCACCCACTCCACCATCGGGGTACGGCCGCCACCGGCCTCCAGATAGATATCTTCACCCCGGACTCTCTCACCCTCGAAGGCAGCGCCAAAAGCCACCGGTATCGGCACTTCCGTCACCGTCACTTTCAGGCCTCTGACCTCTATCGCCTTCGCCACCAGCTGGTCGTGTGGGATATTGGAAACAACGTGCTCGTATGTGGTCAGGCCGGTGGGCAGGACCTCGGGGATAGGCGTATCGGCGATAGTAGGGAACCCCCAGTTAATGGCCCCGGCGGCATTGGCATACCATTCATCAGTTACGTAGCCCAGCGGCAGAGCGAAAGCGAAGATGCGGTCTTTATTGTAGATGAGGATTTTCCGGTACTCGCCCGGCTGGATACCGCCGAAAGACATCGCCGCCCGGGTAGCAAAGCCCATGGCAAAGACGGTGGCGCTGGTATCCGGCCCGAATGAGACCAGGCGTGTTCCCCAGCCAATCTGGACTCCGGCTTCGAGAAGTTGCTCCGAGAACCTTTTGCCGTTATATTCACCGCCCATAAAGACGTACAGGTTCTTCTTCTGGAGTTCCTGAGCAATCCTGGCGGCTATTTCCGGACTGGGCGCCGCCCCGAGTATGGCGGCAAAGCCGGGGGCAGTACCATCAACAAACTCCACGCCCCTTTTTCTCAGGATAACATCATCAGCCGCACCCAGCCAGATATTGTCCGCGGTGACATCTTCCTGCTTGGTATAAAAGTCAGGCTGCTCAAGATAGCGTATCGCTTCGATAATCTCCTCGGCGAAGAAGGTCACCATACCGGCGTCAAGGGCCGGCGCCAGATAGGGTAGAGCGTACTGCTCCTTAACCGGGGGGGGCAGGATTGATTTACACTTTTTCAGGATCGGCTCCATGTCCCCCAGTTTTTCCACCTTGGCGCCCAGGATTCCATATATCACCGGCAGGTAATAGGCGGTATTGGGGAACCCCACCGGTTCATTGGGTCCCCACTTGTCCATCGCCTGTTGCCACTTTTCCTCCGCGCGATTGAAAATCTTGTGCGCGCCTCTGATTGCTGCTGACGCAATTATTTTAGACATCTTTAATCTGTACCCCCTACATCTTTAAAACTTGTCACTAGACCGCCTCAAGCTCCCTTCTCATCGCCATGTCGTAAAGCACCCGCTCCCTGGCCTTATCAATGCCGAGGGCCTTGCGCTTCTTGTCGATATGGTCGATCATCATCTTCGCCATCTTCAGCGGGTCAGGTTCCCAGGCCCACATGGCACCGTACATCCCTTCCATGTCCTTAAACAGGTAGTCAGTTACCGTCTTACTGCCGATGGTGGGCCAGCCTGCTCCGAACACGGTAAATATTCCCGAGCCAACGACATACTGGCCGATGGCGATCGCTTTTTCGCTCATCCATTCCGGCGCCGCCCCGGCTACCGGCAGGTCGCTGATGTCATCACCCAGACCACCATCCTTGACCATGGCGGTGGCCGCCATCAGGATACGGCTGTTATCAATACAGGCGCCGAGATGTAACACCGGCGGAATACCGACCGCTTCGCAGACGGAAGCCAGCCCTTCACCGGCGTATTGTCTGGCCGCCTCCGGAGTGAGCAAGCCCGCCTTGCCGCAAGCCATAGCCGCACAGCCGGTCTCGACCACCAGTACGTCATTCTTGATAAGCTCTTTGACCAGGGTAACATGGACATCGTCATGGGTCACCCGGACATTACTGCAGCCGACCACTCCGGCAACGCCCCGGATACGCCCGTTAATAATGTTATCGTTCAGGGGCCGGTAGGAAGCGCGGAAGAGACCGCCGAGCAGGTAGTTGATGGTCTCATGGCTGAAGCCGGCAATCATGTCAGTTGTATAACTGGGAATACGGACCTTATCGCCCCGGTTGGGGAAATTATCAATGGCCGCCCTGATTATGGTCTTGGCCGACTCAACGGCAGTGTGTTCATCGAACTCGATATGAGTGGCGCCCTCAATATGGGCACGGCGGTCGGTGGTAATAACCTTGGTGTGGAAACAACTGGCAACCTCGACCAGCCCCTGCATGATACACTGCACATCAACCACCATCGCTTCCACCGCCCCGGTAACAATCGCCAGTTCCTGCTGCAGGAAGTTTCCGGCAACCGGTACGCCGTGACGCATCAATATCTCGTTGGCGGTACAGCACATACCCGCCAGGTTTATCCCCTTGGCGCCTTTAGATTTAGCGTATTCAACAAGCTCGGGATCCTGAGACACAACGGCGATTACCTCAGCCAGATAAGGTTCATGGCCGTGAATGATAATGTTGACCTCATCATCTTTAAGTACGCCAAGGTTTATCTTGCTGTGCACCGGTGACGGTGTCCCGAAGAGAATATCCTGAAGCTCGGTGGCAATCATGCTGCCTCCCCAGCCGTCAGCCAGGGCCGTCCGGACACCGTGGCGCAACAGGCTACGGTAGTCCTGGTCAGTCCCCATGTGGGTACGGTGCATCGCCTCAGCCACCTCCCTGTCCACGCCCCTGGGAGCAACTCCCTGTTGCCGCCATAGTTCCTGGCGCTTCAGGGGCGCCCGCTTCAAGAAGAGGAGCTCTCCCTCCTGCTTGCCGAAATCCTTCATCAGGGCTTCGCCAATATCAACGGCGATTTCATTGTTGCTGCGGTCGCCGATTTCGATGCCCAGGTCCAGAGCTAACTGGAGCAGTTTCTGCTCGTCCTTGATTTCAAAACCGGGGGCTTCGCCTTTAGCCACCTCCAGGAAGACCTTGGCCACCTCACGGCCGTGGTCGCCGTGGGAAGCGGTCCCGGCGGCTATCTTGCGCACAAAATTGCGGGCGGCGATAGTCTCCACGGTAGCCCCGCAGACCCCCCTCCTCTTCTTCTTGTCCTCCGGGGTCTCCTCCTTGCCTCTGGGCAGCGGCACCCGGCAGGGGCCCATGTCACAAAGGCTGCAACAACTCCCCTCAGCCCCGATGGGACAGGCGGTCATCTTTGCCGCCCTCTCAAAGGCGGTGCTAATCCCTTCTTCAGCCGCTTTTTCGATCATCTCGACCGTAGCCTGGTCAATACTCTTAACTTCTTTCTCTGCCATCTTTATCACTAACCTCCAATCACTTAAGATGTTACGCAGCCGATAACTCGGCAATCATCTCCCGGACCAATTTTATTGCTTCCGGGTGTCTCATCACCAGGACATCAGCCCCGGCGACAAGCAAAGCTGCCGCTGACATTGCCTCCATCAGAATACCCCTTTTCCTGGGGTCTCCCAGCAGAGGGTCATCGGCTTCAGTCATTTTCGCTTCTTTAGTTTTCCAGACCTCCTTGGCAATATTACAGATAATAGGGAACTGGAGCTTATCATCCTGCTGCGTCAGGGCAGCCATCCGGATGCGCTCCATTACCGAGTAGCAGTACTCAATACCGTAGCCAATGCCGCTGACAGTAGGGTCTATTACCATCGACTTGTCAGGAACACCCAGGTTACCCAGCAGTATATTGAGCTGCTTGGCGAGGTTAATATCAATCGGTGTTGATGCCGCCACCGCGTGCTGGTAGCCGATAGCCGCCGCCCCGATACGTTTGTGGTCCCCCTCTTCAACCGGCCCCAGAACCAGGCTCTTCCCCTGGCAAAGCTCAGCTACCGCTCTCAAGACATCGGTATCTTTTTCGTGGTTGGCCGTCCCCCAGACAATCAGAGGGACATCAATAGCATCCGCCACCTTCTTGACCACCTTGGCGGCTTCCTCCGCCCCCCGGTCAAGTCCGTTAGGATCAGTACTCAGTAACTGAAGGCATATCATCTCCGCCCCGTAATCACTGATGCACTTCTGTGCCCAGGCAACGGGGTCATCAGTGACCCCGGCAAAAGGCTCCAGGGCTGCCTCAGCCCATCCGTCAGGGGGCGAGTCGTAGACTTCCATGGCAATCTTAGGCAGGTTAGGCATCTGCCCTTCAAAAAGGTAAAAGGGGTAGACTGCTTCCCCGCCAACCATGACGGCTTTGTTTCCCTTGCCCAGAGTTATCTCTTTAATCTTACCGCTGTATTTTGTTTTCGGAACTTCAAACGCCATTTCTACCTTCCTTAATCAATCTAGGCTGGATTCTTCCTTCGCTCACTGCCGTACCACTCTTCAGCAAACCAGTACCGCTCACCAGTCTGCAAGTACTTCAGTTTTTCTTCCCGACTCGCCAGTTTCTGCCGCCACCTTCCCGTGTTCTCACCCTCAGGGACTCCTTCCTCATAGGTCGCCCCCAGCACTTCCTCGCTTTGGGAACTCTTTTTTACGGTTTTTTCTGCCATTGGTCTCCCTCCTTTTCTAAGTCAAGCCGGCAGCTACCTTGGCTGCCTTCACTGTATTCATCATCAGCATGGTTATCGTCATCGGGCCCACACCCCCGGGTACCGGCGTGATAGCTGCCGCCTTTTCCTTGACCGAGTCAAAATCTACATCACCGGCCAGGATAGCCTTCCCGGACTCACTCATCCCAATCCGGTTAACGCCGACATCAATGACCACCACCCCTTCCTTGACCATGTCCGCGGTAATGGCCTTGGGCCTGCCAGCGGCCACAATCAGTATCTCCGCCCTCCTGGTATGGAAAGCCATGTCCCGGGTACCGGTATGACAAACCGTGACCGTGGCGTTAGCCCCTTCCTTTTTCTGGAGAAGGATATTGGCGATAGGCTTACCGACAATATTGCTTCTGCCGACCACCACCACCTCCGCACCATCTATTTTCACACCGGACCTGATGAGAAGCTGCTGAATCCCGTGCGGAGTGCAGGGCAAATAGTCAGCTTCGCCAATCATCAATTTACCCACATTCACCGGATGAAAGCCGTCCACATCCTTTTTGGGGTCGATAGCATAAAGGACTTCGGTCTCATGAATATGTTTAGGTAGCGGCAACTGCACCAGAATGCCGTGAATCCTGGGGTCTTTATTCAGCTTATCAATGAGAGCCAGGAGTTCTGCCTGAGTAGTATTCGCCGGTATGTCATGCCTCTCCGAGTAAATACCCAGAGCTTGAGATGTCTTCTCTTTCTGGCCGACATAGACCTGGGATGCCGGGTCTTCCCCCACCAGGACGGTAACTAACCCCGGTACCAGATTATGCTTCTCTTTTAGTTCGGCAATTTCCTGTTTCAGTTCTTCACGGATTTGCTTGGCAATCTCAGTGCCACTGATAATCTGGGCCGTCATTTTCCCCTCCTTAATTAATTATAAAACTTCAGTTTCTATCCAGTAACCTGGCTATAAAATCACTCACCGCCGCCGCCGCCACAGAGGTATCCGGCAGCTCCAGAAGCGGTTTACGCTCAAAGTCACTTAGCTGTATCAGTTTATCTTCCGGGATTATGGCCGCAGGCTCAATCCCCAGCCGGGATAATTCCTCATTTACCAGAGGGTCAATACCGTTGGCAACACGGTTGATTACCACTGATTGTCTTTTTACCCTCAGGTCGAGTTCAGCAACCAGCTCGATGAGGCGGGCTATGGTGCGGATACCCTTTATTGAATGGTCAGAAACAAAAAGCAACTCATCGATATTCTGAGTCGTCCGGCGGCTCAGGTGCTCCATCCCGGCTTCATTGTCCATCACCGTATAAGCATAGTTGCCAATCAATTCATCCATAAATTTTCTGAGCATGGAGTTAGGGTAGCAGTAGCACGCGGGACCCTCCCCTCTGCCCATGGATAAGAGGTCCAGCCCCTTACTCTCCACCATAGCGCCGTTCATCTTAATCTCCAGGTAAGCCTCTTTGGTCATTCCGGCCGGGATATGTATTTTCTCATCATTAAACGAGGCGATAATCGAGCCGATTGTTTGCCTGACCTCAAGCCCCAGGCTCTCCCCCAGATTAGCATTAGGGTCAGCGTCAACCGCCAGGATCGGCGTCAGCCCGTTCTTTACCAGGTAACGGATTATCATGCTCGTTATCGATGTCTTACCGGTACCGCCCTTTCCGGCTACGGCGATAGAGAAACTCAAACCACTGCCCTCCGCTTCGATTTATCCTGCGCCAGCCTGTCCAGCTTCTCCTTTACCGAGGTGAACTCACCGGCATTGGTATGAGGCAGGAACAGGGCGGCAATATAATTGTTCATAAAATCAACATTTTCACTCAGTTCAAAGTTGGTCATCATGTGGGCTACCCTGCGGGCATCATCCAGCAAGTCCGTAGAGAAAGAGGTCAGCTTCGCTCCCAGCAGAGAACCGTTGCCGATGAAGATAAATCTATCCAGCGGCAGGTCAGGGAAAAGTCCGATGGTGATTGACTTCTCAATATTAATGTGACTGCCGAAAGCACCGGCGATAATTACCTGTTCAAAATCAGAGCAACTGACTCCTACGCTCCCGGCCAGCGTTTGACAGCCGGCGTAAATTGCGGCTTTGGCCCGCATCAGATTGTCAATATCCGTCTCGGTAATAACGATATCTTTGTTGACCTGTGTCTCCGGTGCCCAGGCGAGAACATATTCGTAACCGCTTTCGCCCTCTCTAATCCGCTCGGTAGGCAGGTCATTATTGAATTTACCGTTCTGACCGATAATTCCCGCCTCGAGCAGCCCGGCGGTAATATTTATCAACCCGGAACCGCAGATGCCCTTTGGCTTTTCATCGCCAATAGTGCCCAGCTTCGGCTCCAGGGTTGATTGGTTTACCGTGAAACTTTCAATTGCCCCGCTGGTAGCCATCATACCATGTTTTACCCCGCCACCTTCAAAGGCGGGACCCGCCGAACAGGCGGCAGTCACCATCCAGTCAGAATTGCCGATTACCAGCTCCCCATTGGTGCCAATATCTATAAACAAGGTCAACAGTTTCCTCTGGTGTATCCCGGAAGCCACGACTCCGGCCACAATATCACCGCCGACGTAGCTGGCCACTAACGGGAAGGTGAAGAGATAGACCTGCTTCTTCACCTTGATACCCAAAGACTTCGCCTCCAGCGGAGGAATAAAATTAGCCACCGGAGTGTAAGGAGCCAATCTTAAATATTTAGGGTCAAGTCCAAGCAGAATCTGGATCATCGTCGTATTACCGGCGACAACCATGTGCGCAACGTGCTTAATATCGACCTTGCTCTGAGCCAGCAACTCATCAATAACACCGTTAATCGTGGTCACCACCGCCTGCTGCAGTTTTTTCAAACCACCCGGTTTCTGACAGCGGGCAATACGGGTGATAACATCAGACCCGTAGCTTATCTGCCCGTTATAATCCATGCTTTCAGCGATAACCCGGCCCCGGTTCAGGTCTAGCAATTGCCCGCAAACAGTGGTGGTGCCAATATCAAAGGCGAGCGCGTAACTTGTTTTCCGGGTGTCTCCCGGTTCGATATTGACTATCCGGGGACGGCGCGCATCTCCCGTCCGGGGCTTAATGGCAGTAACCAGGGTAGTGACCGTAACCTTCCACTTACCATCCCGCAAAGTTCGGGACAGCTTCTTCAGCACCTCAAAGTCCACCCACATATTGCTCAGGTTATGCTGCCGTTTCAAGCCCCTGAGCAGCCGGGACAGGTCACTGACATTATCCCCGATGGAAGGTGGCGAGAGCTCAACGAAGAATTTAGTGAGTGGCGGTTTGAACCTCCAGCCGGTAGCCAGGGCTTCCGATACTTTTCTCTCGTCGCGGGACAAGACAGCCCGCTCCAGCCTGGACTCAGGCTGAACATAAGCCACCAGGTCAGTAAGCACCCGGCTCTGGCAGGCCTGTCTTATCCCCTGCTGATACTCTTTCTCGGAAACTTTCCTGGTACGGGTGGTCTCCACTTCCCCTTCCTTGATGAGGACTTTACAGGTACCACAGGTACCAGCACCCCCGCAGGAAGCGTAGATACGCACCCCCGCTTCAATTGCCGCCTCCAGGAGATTAGTCCCTGGTTCTACAGCAATCTCAACATTATCCGGCTCAAAGTGAACCTTTCTCTTTTTATCCGCCAAATCCTTCGCCATCTATCTATATTTTACCAGATATGGCGCCAATGTGCTAAAAGAGTCCCTGTACTTTGCCAGTATTCACGTCGACATCGACCCTTCTAAAGGCCGGGTCAGAGCTGGTACCGGGCATCAAGGTTATGGTCCCGGCGCAGGGACAGAGGAATTTCGCCCCGGAGTAAACCAGCACATCGCGGATGGGCAGAGTCCACCCCTTGGGTACGCCCTTAATGGTCGGGTCGTGAGTAAGACTAAGGTGAGTCTTCACCATCATAGTGGCATACTGGTCATATTTGGGATCAGCTTCGAATTTCTTAGCCTTGGCTTCAGCTTCAGGCGACCAGGAGACACCGTCCGCCCCGTAGACCACCCTGGCAATCTTGGCCACACGGTCACGCAGCTTCATCTCGTTAGGATAGAGGAACTCAAATTTATTATCATCTTTACAAGCATCCACAACCGCATCGGCCAGCTCCAGGGCGCCATCGCCGCCATTAGCCCAGTGCGTGCTCACCGCGCAGCGCGCTCCCGCCGCCTCCGCCGCTTTCCTGACCATGGCTACCTCGTCTTTGGTATCAGTATGAAAGCTATTGATGCAAACCACCGGATTGATACCGGCTGTCCTGATGGTGTTAATATGGTGCAGCATATTAGGCAGGCCCTTCTCCAGAAGTCCCAGGTTTTCTTTAGTGTATTCCTCGGAGAGGGGTAGACCGGCCACCACTCTAGGCCCGCCCCCATGCATTTTCAGGGCGCGGATGGTGGTCGTCAGCACCGAAACATGTGGCTTTAGACCGCTGTAGCGGCACTTTACATTCCAGAATTTCTCAAAGCCGATGTCAGCGGCAAATCCGCTTTCAGTGACATGATAGTCAAACATCTTCAGGCCGATACGGTCAGCAATGATAGATGACTGGCCGACAGCGATATTGGCGAAAGGTCCGGCGTGTACCATCAAAGGCTGATATTCCACGGTAGAACACAGGGTAGGATTGATGGTATTTCGCATCCAGGCAGTCATCGCGCCACCTACCTCAAGGTCCCTGGTGGTCACCGGATTCCCTTTTCTGTCATAAGCCACGGTAACGTTATCCAGTCTCTCACGAAGGTCAGCCAGGTCCCGGACAATGGACAGGATCGCCATCAGCTCTGAGCTGACGGCGATACCGAATTTCGACCGCATCAGGAAGCCATCCATCCGGCCGCCAATGCCGATGATGATATCACGCAGGCTCTGGGCGCAGAAGTCTATAATCCAGCCCATCTCTACCCGGGTGGGGTCAACATCCAGCCGGCGCATCTTGGTCAGTTTAGCCAGGCGATCGTCATCATAATTACGCTCGTGCTGCATCCTCGAGGAAAGAGCCACCATCGCCAGGTTCTGCGCATTCATAATATCATTGATATCACCGGTCAACCCCATCGAGAATTCGGTCATGGGGATGAGCAAAGCGTTACCGCCACCGGCTGCCGTCCCTTTAACGTTCATGGTAGGCCCGCCCGAGGGCTGACGGAGACAGCCGCCCACATTCAGGTTCCGCTTACCCAGACCCTCAATCAGACCGCAGGAAGTGGTGCTCTTCCCTTCTCCCAGAGGGGTGGGGGTTATGGCAGTCACTTCAATATACTTGCCGTCCGGTCTATCCTTGAGACGCTCCATTATCTTCAGAAAATCAAGCTTGGCTATTCTACCGTAGGGAAGAATCTCATCCTTCTGCAGGTTCAGTTTTTCCCGCCACTCGTCAGGCGTGGGCATGTTCACCTCTGCCGCCTCGGCAATCTGCCAGTCTTTCATCTTTACCGCATCGTAAGCCATGAAACCTCCTATATTTTTGTCTATATTTTGCCGTCCAGCTATCTACCGCTGAGGTTACTGCAGGCAACCTCAGCATCTACAACGCCACATAAACCTGGGAAGGGGAGCGGCTCTCCCCACCTCCGGTCAGCCATTTATGTTCTTTCCTGAATTCAGGCATGGTGTCCGGCAGCCGATACCAGCGCCTGATAAATATCCTTCACCGCGGCCAGAATCGCCGGGCTGGAGTTAAAAAGGGATTGATTGGCCAGGTCAGCCTCAACCAGTGCCTGGTCATAAGGGATAAACCCGAGGAATTGAAAGCCGGGCAGGTTTGAAATTATGAACTCTTTCTCTGATGGGCTATGGATTTTATTGCCGACGGCACCGATATTTTGCAGGCCGATATCCCTGGCTAACTCGGCGATTCTAAGAGCCGTCTCAATGCTCCGCCGGCCCGGCTCCACCACCACAATCAGTCTATCCACCGCCTTGGCTGTCGCCCGTCCCAGGTGCTCAACTCCAGCTTCCATATCCATAATGACCACTTCGTCTCTGGCGATGAGCAGATGAGCCATCAATGCCTGCAGGAGAGTACCTTCCGGACAATAGCAGCCGGTGCCCCCCCTTTTGATACGCCCCATCACCATCAACCTGATGCCGTCAAGCTTTGCCGAGTATTTTTCCGGAAGGTCATCAACCCTGGGATTTAACTTGTAGTAGGGAGCGCTCTGACCGGGTCTTGCCCCCGTCCTCTCCTCAATAAGCTCCCCCATCTCTGATATGGGAGTTATTTCTTCGCTGTGAGGGAAACCGAGGTTAGCCGCCAGGTTAGAATCAGGGTCAGCATCTATAGCCAGTACGGAATAGCCGGAATCAGCGAATATCTTAGCCAGAAGAGTTGCTAATAAGGTCTTACCCACTCCGCCTTTGCCACTAATAGCTATCTTCATTGAAAATCTATTCTGGCATAATTAAGGCTGAGACTTCCTAGGGAAAGCACTCAGCCCTGATAATCCCGCTACCTGTTGCTTACCCTGGCTAGTATATCCCATGTTCGATGAGAAGTCAAGCACGCGCCCTAGAAATACCGGCGGGGTTAAGCTATAATGAAAAGTTAATTGCGACAGAAGTAATTGCATCCCGGTTGTCAGTTATGTCAGTTCGGCGGCGGCCAGGGCAAGCCGGCAAGATTACCTCGAAATGCGAACATAGTCAGCCGGGAGCATTGCAGTTAAAGAAGAGGAATGGAGTTAAGCGGTAAATCCGATACCGATGACACCAGCAGAATGAGGACTCTACTAGCCAGTAGAGGAACATTGGGAATATGGAAGCAGACAAACTAAAGGCGGCTGTCATTAATGAAATAGACGCCCGGCGGGAGGAACTCAACGGACTGTCTCTGAAAATCCACGCCAATCCCGAGCTGGGTTTCCATGAGTTCAAGGCAGCCGAATGGCTAACCGGGTATCTGGAGGAAAACGGCTTCTCTCTGGAACGGAGTATCTGCCAGATGCCGACCGCTTTTAAGGCCAGCTACGGAAATGGCAAGCCAGCTCTCGCCATCATGGCAGAGTATGATGCCCTGCCCGGACTCGGTCATGCCTGTGGTCACAACCTGATATGTACCATGGCCGTCGGCGCCGCCATAGCCGCAAAGGTAGCTGTTGGCCGCTTCGGCGGCACCATCATGGTTATCGGCACCCCTGCGGAAGAAATATACGGCGGTAAGGCAATAATGGCTGAACGGGGAGCCTTCAATAACCTGGATATCGCCATGATGGCACACCCCGGAGTGGATGATACGGCCACCATCCAGTCACTGGCCAATCAGATTATAGAGGTCAAATTCTATGGCCGGGCTGCCCATGCCGCCGCCCGACCGGAGGCAGGCGTCAACGCTGCCGAAGCAATGTCCCTCTCTTTTGCCGCCATCAATTCACTGCGCCAGCACATCAAGGGCACAGCGCGTATTCACGGTATTGTCACCAATGGAGGAGAAGCAGCCAATATCGTCCCCGCCTATAGCGCTGGCCTGTTCAAAGTCCGCGCTACAGATGATGTCTACCTGGCTGAACTAAAGCAAAAAGTCCTCAACTGCTTTACCGGTGCGGCCACAGCCAGCGGTGCCAGGCTGGAATATGAATGGGGTGAAGGAGGTTACGCACCAATGCGTAATAACCTGTCCCTGGCCAACCTGTTTAAACAAAATATGGAATCCCTCGGCCGAAAAGTCCGGCTTTCCGCTTCCGGCGACGGTGCCGGCAGTACCGATATGGGCAATGTCAGCCAGCTGGTACCCAGCATTCACCCCAGGGTCGCCATCACCGGCGATAAAAGGATAGCCGGTCATTCTCCGCAGTTTGCGGATGCCGCCGCCTCCGCTGGTGGTATCAAGGGAATGCTTGATGCCGCCAAAGCCATGGCGATGACCGTCGTGGACCTGCTGGCCAATCCCGAGTTGATAATCAGCGCCAGAAAAGAGTTTGAGCAAAGAAAATGAAGAGGATAGGAATCCCCAGAGCCCTGTTATATTACCAGTACTACCCTATGTGGAAGACCTTCTTTGAAGAACTGGGGGCAGAAGTGGTGGTCTCACCGCCGACTACTCAGGCAATACTGTCCGGCGGCGCCGCCCGGGTAATAGCTGATACCTGCCTGCCGGTCAAGGCTTACATCGGGCATGTTATCTCCCTGGCGGAAAAGTGCGACTGGATTTTTATTCCGGCTGTCCGCAGCGTAGGCAATAATGTTTATAACTGTTCCAAGTTCCTCGGCTTACCGGATATGACCAGGGCCGTTGTCCCTGAAGCTCCTCCCATCCTGGAAATAGACATTGACACTAACCGGGGTAAGAACCGGCTATACCAGGCTATCTATAAACTGGGGCGGCACTTCACCCGGAATCCTTTACAGCTCAGGCATGCCAGTCTGGCAGCCTGGCGAGCCTACCTGGACTATAAGGAACTGATGACCAATAGCAGACTGACGCGGCCTGAGGCAATGGGCGGAATATCCGGGGAGACACCGGCAAAGTACAGTCCAGGCTCCGGCAGTCCAGCGTCAACGCGAGCCACTATCGCCCTCATCGGCCACCCTTATCTGCTCTATGATGAGCACATCAATCACCGCCTCATCAGGAGGCTGGAGCAGGCTGACGTCCGGGTGTTAACCCCGGAGATACTCAGTGACGGGCAACTGGGCACTGCGGTAACCAGATTAACCGGCCAGACCTACTGGACATATGAAGAGGAAATCGTCGGGGCGGGGGGGCATTACCTTCAAAGTGAAGCCGATGGTGTTATCGGCCTGATGGCTTTCGGCTGCGGGCCTGATTCGCTAATAATTGACACGGTACGCCGGGAAGCTAACCGGCTGAATGATACTGCCTTCATGAGTCTCACCCTGGAAGAACACACTGCTGATGCCGGCATTATCACCCGGTTAGAAGCCTTCCTGGAAATGATATACCGTAAGAAAAGAAAACAGGCGGAAAAATGCGCGTAAGCCTGCCCCATATGGGAAACATGTATATCCCTTTTAAAGCCCTGTTTCAGAGGCTTGATGTTGACTTTATCATACCGCCGAGCAGTAATCAGCGCACTTTGTCACTGGGTACCAGGCATTCTCCGGAAGGTCTTTGCATCCCATTCAAACTGACACTGGGTAACCTGATTGAGGCCGCCGAGATGGGGGCCGATACCATGATTATGCCCGCCGGCTACGGTATCTGCCGCCTGGGCTACTACGCCCGGACGCAGGAGCAAATTCTCCATGACCTGGGATACAACAATGTCCAAATAGTCAGGATAGGAATATCCGAGCACAAGCTTTTCGGTTTGCTGAAAACAATTAAACACCTGGCCAACAACGCTTCCTGGCCCAGAATTATATCAGCTTTCCGTTTTGGGCTCGCCAAACTGAACGCCCTGGACAGGATAGAGCGTGCGGTGCAGAAAAAACGCGCCATAGAACTGGTAAAGGGAACCGCCAACCAGATATTCAGTGACGCTATCAGGGCTATTGATGATGCTGAAGATTATGCTACACTCAAGAAGGCCCAGTCAGACAGCATTAGCCGGCTTGACCGCCTCGCCGGAGACCCGCAAGCCCAACCACTGATTATAGGCATTACCGGGGAATTCTATGTGGTTCTGGACCCGTTCTCCAACCTGGATGTAGAGAGTGAGCTGGGTAAGCTGGGGGTGGAGGTAAGGCGTACCACCTTTGTCTCCGAATGGACTAAATTCAGCCTTTTTCTTAATCCCCTGGGGGTAAACGAGAAGGATAGGATACACAAGGCGGCTTTACCTTATCTCAAGAGAGATGTTGGTGGAGAAGGCTGGGAAACGGTCGGGGAAAAGGTGCTCCACTCCGGGGAGTATGATGGTATAATTCACCTGGCCCCCTTCACCTGTATGCCGGAAGTGGTCGCCCAGAATATCATGCCATCCACCAGGGAGAAGATCCCGGTACTGACCTTCATCTGTGATGAGCAAATGACCAAGACAGGCATGCTGACCAGGCTGGAAGCCTTCGTTGACCTGCTGCAACGCAAGAGACATACCGCCAGAAACAGGCAGGCAGCGACCGCCTGAGGGAGATTTTTTATGGAAGTTTATCTGGGAATTGATGTTGGTTCGGTAACCACCAAGCTGGCAGCGCTGGATAAAGAGGATGAACTCATAGCTCACGTCTACCAGCCGACCGAGGGCAACCCGGTGGCAATGGTACAGCGGGGGCTGATGAAAATCAAGGAGCAACTGGGAGAAGAGGCTGACGTTCGCGGAGTAGCCACTACCGGGAGCGCCCGTTACCTGGCCGGGGTTGTTGTCGGCGCTGACCTGGTCAAAAACGAGATTACCAGCCATGCCACCGCCGCCCTGTTTTACTTCCCGAGGGCGCAGACCATCATCGAGATTGGGGGGCAGGACAGCAAGATAATTATCATCAGGGATGAGGTAGTAACTGATTTCGGCATGAACTCAGTATGCGCAGCGGGCACGGGGAGCTTTCTAGACCACCAGGCGCTGCGCCTCAACATGAATATCGAGGAATTCAGCCAGCGGGCGATGAACAGCCGGACACCGGTACGCATTGCCGGACGGTGTACCGTCTTCGCCGAATCTGATATGATTCATAAGCAGCAAATGGGACACCGAATCGAGGATATTATCTACGGACTGTGCCAGGCACTGGTACGCAACTACCTTAATAATGTGGGACTGGGGAGAGAAATCAAAACACCGATTGTATTTCAGGGTGGGGTTGCCTTCAACCAGGCAATAGTCAAGGCATTCCAGGATGAACTCGGTACCGATATCACCGTCCCGCCTCACCACGAGGTCATGGGCGCCATAGGCGCTGCCCTGCTGGTACATGAGGAGATGACCGGTTCCGGTAAAAGAAGCCAGTTTAAGGGGCTCGATGTCAGCGACGCAGAATACAACACCTCATCATTTGAATGCAAAGCCTGTCCTAACCTGTGTGAAATAGCCCAGCTTTCCAGTGATAAGCAGGTGCTTGCCCGCTGGGGAGGCCGCTGTGACCTCTGGGAAAGAGCCCCGGCTGAGGAGAATAAATAGATGAAAATAGCCGTTGATGCCGCGGGGGGAGAGTACGCACCTCACGAAATAGTAAAGGGGGCCATCAAAGCCGCCAGAGAGCTTGAAGTCGAGGTTATCCTGGTAGGGAAGCGGGATATGCTCTACGTGCAGGCCGGCCGTCACCTGACAACCCTGGGATTGAGCATCGTCGATGCCGGTGAGACCATCGGCTTCCATGAATCCCCTGTGGAGGCGGTACAAAACAAGCCATGTTCCTCAATCGTCGTCGGTACTAACCTGGTAAGGGATGGCATCGCTTCCGCCTTCGTCTCTGCGGGACATAGCGGAGCCGTATTCTACTCAGCCCTGGTCAGCCTGGGCAAGGTAGAAGGAATTGACCGCCCGGCTATCGGCAGTATCATTAACCTCAATACCACCGGCCCGGTATTGCTGGTTGATGCCGGGGCTAATGCTGACTGCCGGCCAAACCACCTGGTGCAGTTTGCCCAGCTGGGGTCTATCTATGCCAGGGGCATCTTCGGTATCGATTCACCCCGTATCGGACTGCTTAATAATGGAGAGGAAGAAGGCAAGGGGAACCGGCTGGCCAAGGAAAGCCACCAGCTGCTCAAGAAGACCTCGCTCAATTTTATCGGTAACATCGAAGGCTACGATATCACCCAGGGAACCGTCGATGTTGTGGTCACTGATGGCTTCACCGGCAACATCGTTCTGAAGACCCTCGAGGGACTGGGTGATACCTTCCTCAAGCTAAGGCACGTCGGCCGTCTGCTCTCCCGTGCCTATCACCTGCAGGGACACGACTTGCTCCTCGATGTGGGGCTGGGCACCCTGGCAAAAAGGATGGACTACCGGGAATACGGCGGGGCGTGTCTGCTGGGAGTAAAGGGAAACATAATAATCGCTCACGGACGCAGCCAGGCCACAACCATAAAGAATGCCATTGGCCTGGCGAAACAGACCATAGAACGGGACATTACCCAGAAAATTAAGGAGGAAGACTATGAGCAAACCCATATCCGTGACTGACGCAGACTTCGACCAGGCAGTACTGAAGGCTGACAAACCGGTACTGGTAGACTTGTGGGCAACCTGGTGCAAACCCTGCCTGATGGTAGCCCCCATAATCGATGAACTGGCCGATGAATTCGAGGGGAAGATAAAGTTTGTCAAGGTGGATGTTGACCAGAACCCGACTACCGCCAGCCGTTACGGCATCAGGAGCATCCCTACCCTGCTCATCTTTAAGAATGGAGAGCCGGTATCGCACATCGTTGGCGCCAGACCTAAAGAAGAGCTTAAACAGAACCTGAAGGCTGTTCTTACTTAAAAACTAATCTGCCGGGGAGGTGATGGGCAATAATGACGACAAAACATACTGACTATGATGTAGTCATCATCGGCGCCGGGCCGGCGGGACTTACCGCCGGGCTTTATACCGCCAGAGCCAGGCTCAATAGCCTGATAATCGAAAAGGCGCTGGTCGGCGGGCAGATAGTCAATGCCGAAGTGGTAGAAAACTACCCCGGGTTTCCGGAAGGCATCAGCGGTTTTGACCTGGGCCAGGTAATGCACCGCCAGGCAGAAAAGTACGGGCTAAAAACGATCACTGCCGAGGCTACCGGCATTGAGATTCACGATAATGTGAAAATAGTCAGTACCACTGACGGCGACTTTACCGCCGGGGCGATAATCATCGCCGGCGGCTCGGAACGGCAGAAACTGAATGTGCCCGGAGAAGAAAGGTTTACCGGCAGGGGGGTGTCTTACTGCGCTACCTGTGACGCCGCCTTCTTCAGAGACAAGCCGGTAGCCATCGTCGGCGGGGGTAACGCCGCTATCACTGAAGCCCTGCATCTCGCCAAATTTGCCTCAAAGGTTACCGTAATACACCGCCGCCATGAGCTCCGCGCCACCCGCATTATCCAGGAGAGGGCCTTCGCCGAACCCAAAATGAATTTCCTCTGGGATAGCGCCGTTGAGGAGATTAAGGGCAAGGATTTCGTGGAGAAGCTGAGGATTCATAAGTTACCGGACGGAGAGAAATCAACGCTGGATGTCGACGGTATTTTTATAGCTATAGGCTTTAGCCCGGAGACAGACTACCTGAAGGGGCTCCTGTCACTGGATGCCATCGGCCATATCATTACCAACGAGAAGATGGAGACGAAAATACCCGGTATCCTGGCCGCCGGAGATATCCGCGCCAACTCCGGAAGGCAGGCGATAACCGCCGCCGGTGACGGGGCTACCGCCGCCATCTACGCCGAAAGGTTCCTCACCGAAGGCTAGCACCGGTAAAAGTCAGCGCTTTATCGGTTCAGCCTCTTTTTGCCTTGAGGAACGCGGCAAGCTCATCAATATCACTGACATCATCCTCGGTGGCAATCCAGGCCTTGTCTGAGGCGAACCTTTCCTTCAATGCGCGGGACATCCAGACGATGCGCTGCCAGCCTCCGTCTGCTTGCAGAAACTTGCGCGACTTCAGATAGTCACCGCCAAAAGCCGCGTACCCTGACGACTGTTTACCGGCGGCGGCGTTAGCGATATCATCCCAGGTATAGCCATCAGGAGTAGTACCTTTGAATGCCCTGTCCACCAGCCCGATGCCATCCACCTCTTTGATATAAAAAGCCACACCCTGAAAGCAACTACAGGCGGTATGCGGGTGGTCAAAAATACTATGCAGGAAAACACGGCGGGTACGGTCTTCGGTGAGCAGCGCCACAGATCGGTTGGCACCCTCATATTCACCCCTCTCGGCGCTTACCGAGCTTCCCTTCTCGACCACCGCCTGGAGATCAGGCCCTGATTGCCGCACCCAGTCCTCGGTTATCGAAGTCAGAGAGAACGGCGCGCGCCTTGACCTCCATCCACGTCCGGGAGCCGCACTGGGGCGGGCGATCAGGGGTGATGATACAGCAATGCTCCAGAGCGAAGGAATGACAGCGGGTGCAGGCATAGAAGAAAGGCTCGGTTTCCTCGCTGGCAGCCAGCACCGCCCGTTCCCGTTTCTGCCGGAAAGCTTCAGCCTCAGCCTTCATATCCGGCAGCATTGACCCGTTAAAAACAAGGCGGACTTTAAGCCGGTCAATCTTGAAGTGGGCTTTCAGGCCGTCATAGTAAGCCTGGCCAAGCTCGGTCATCTGCAACGGCAAATCACTGCGCCAGCGGATAAATGGGACGCCTGCCTTCACCGCCGCGGAGACCCCCTGGACGTAACCGGGTAGCCCGGCGGCGAACTCCTCCAGATAATCGGTCATGGTAATATCCACACCGGGATCACCAATGGCAATCTCGATGGCAACATCGGGCCCCGGCTCTCCCAGCACCTCAATACCATCCCCTTTATCGACATTATTGACAACAAAGGAACTGAGGGAAGTACCACCGATGGCCGGACCTTCCTTTATTTCCTCTGAGGTAAAGGTGGAATCGAAGTTATAGGGGATATTCACCTGGAAGCGCAGTCGGCGGCGCAGCCGGAGATTGGGCAGGTCAAGGGCTTTCTCCACCATTTGCTGAGGCTCATCCGCCCGGAGCACTGTGCCGTAGGGCAGGGAAACAGAGGTGGGGACAATGCCCGGCAGGCCGAGGTAGAGGCCACCGAGAAACAGCGCCTCCTCCACCGGGCTGAGTTCTTCTCCGGACAGAAACATCACCCCCGGCGCGTAGTCCTGGATAAACTCGCCGGTCTCGTGAGAATCGGCCAGGGGTATACGTCCGTAGATATGGGCATAGCGCACCAGCGCCTGATAGAAATAGACCGTCGAGGTCGAGCGAAAGCCGAGGAATTTGTACTGCTTATTCACCCTCAGGGACGGAGAAACACCAGCATCGCCTCTAAGCATAATATAGACCTGAAAATTCTCACGCTGGAGCCGGGACGCCAGTTCCGCCGTCCTCTCATCATCCTGCCCCCAGATTAAAGCCCAGCCGTCAGTACTGTTGAGTCGCACCAGTCGCGCTCTGAGTTCCCGGTCATTAAGGAAGAACTCACCCTTGTCCGGCTGTGACGCCTCAACAGCTTCAGCCAGGGCCAGGAGGAAAGGTAAATCCTCTTTCAGCCGGGAGCCGTCACTGCTCTCAGCATGACGGCGCAGCTTTTCCATGTCCAGCTCACCGAAAAGGGACTGGTTCAGCGGATAAGAATACTGGCTGCCGGAGAATGGCGAAACATCACCAACTTTTTTAAGCAGTTCCCGCGCTAGAGATACATCATCAACTTTCATAACACAAACTCCTTTCTCTATATAAAGAAGGGCAATTGAGAGCATTTATGTTTAATTTTCAAATTAGGTAGACCAACCGCGGACAGGTCTCCGGGCATTCTTCAACAGTACACTTCGTGCACTTCCTGACATTGGTCAGAGCCTGGTCCACCTCTTCTTTCAATTCCGCCAGGGCGGCTATTTGTTCCTCGGCACGGGACTGCTCCATCAGTAGTATATCCATGGTGCGTGCTACCCGTTCCTGCCGGCCCCGCGATGGTTGTTCCAGCCCCAGGGCTACTCTTATCTCATCCAAACTCAGGCGGAGCACCCTCAAACGCCGGATAAAACGCAGCCGGGTCACGTCAGCTTCACGGTAAAGTCGCATACCACCCGATGTCACTTCTGATGGCAGGAGCAGACCAAGCTCCTCATAGTACCTTACCGTACGTATACTGACGCCAGCCTTTTTAGCCAGCTCTCCAATTTGAAGGATAGTCTCTGACACCAGAACCTACCTGCATAAAACTATAACTAACTTTTAGAGTAGCATAACGTTACGTTACTGTCAAGGTATAACGTAACATCTGACATGTTGACAGACAAAGACCACTTCCTTTATCATAATATCATAGTCACTTATAAGACCGAAGTGTTGCGCATGTTTGACTTAAAGATTGCAGACCCTGTCATCCACACTTATGTGCTGCTGCTGAATGCCCCTGATGTCGTGTCCAGATATACGGAAGTGCAACTCTCCGCAGCCGGAATAACGCCGACCCAGTTCAGAGTCCTCGTTGCTTTAAGATCATCACAGATACCTCCGTCCCTGACTGAACTGGAGCGGAGACTTTTCCGGAAAAAGAAGGGTCTGACCACGGTCATTGACGATATGGAACATGCCGGACTGATCAAAAAAGAGAGGGATGCCACGGACGGAAGAGCTATACGGTTGGAGGCGACGGAAAAAGATAGCGAAGTGTTTGAAAGTGTCAGGCTGCCCAGCCGGGAACTGGTTTACCGCATTATGTCCTGCTTCAATCACGAGGATATGGAACAGCTATCAAGGCTGTTAGATAAGGTCCGGATACTCACGCTTCAAGAACTGGAACGCGGAAATGGTCATGACACAGTTGTTAACGCAAATGGTTTGAGGAATCTTAAAAAAACCAACAGAAACGGGCATGCTAAGAGGCTTGCCCTTGCGGTATAAATGTACAAAGGGGGTGTAAGGTGAACAAAAAACTGCTCGTTATAATGGCCGCCGTTTTAGCGCTGGTGACCAGCCTGGTGGGACCGATGGCGGCGATGGCGCAGCCGCCGGAAATGGTTAGAGTCTTGATCGGCTTTAACCTCCAGCCGGGTCCAAATGAAGAAGCCGTTGTACGTGGTGCAGGCGGTGACATCAGGTACACCTATAGTCTGGTGCCGGCCATTGCCGCCTCAGTTCCGGAAACAGCTATTCAGGGGTTATTAAGGAACCCGAGGGTGACCGTGGTTGAGCCGGTCATCGAGGTTCACGCTATTGATGCCGAACTGGACAACACCTGGGGTGTGAAGCGTATCAGCGCCGGTGACGTTCATGACGGCGGTAACACAGGGGCGGGAGTGAAGGTAGCAATCATAGATAGCGGTATCGATTATACTCACCCCGACCTCAACGCCAATTATACCGGCGGTTATGACTTCGTTAATTCAGATAATGACCCCAGGGATGACTACGGTCACGGTACGCACGTCGCGGGCACGGTTGCTGCTCTGAAGAATAGCACCGGTGTTGTCGGTGTCGCACCTGAGGCTAGTACCTACGGACTGAAGGTACTGAGTGCAAGTGGAAGCGGCTCCTATGATGATGTGATTGCCGCCCTTGAGTGGGCTGTGGCTAATGGAATACAGGTAACCAACAACAGCTACGGAAGCTCCGGCAACCCGGGAACGCTGGTGAAAGCCGCCTTTGACAACTCCTACAACGCTGGCGTGCTCCATGTTGCCGCCGCTGGAAATAACGGCAACGCCGGAGGAAAGGCTGATAACGTCGGTTACCCGGCGCGCTGGGCAAGCGTTATTGCCGTGGCAGCTACTGACCAGAGTGATAAACGTGCTTCCTTTTCCAGCACCGGCCCTGATCTCGAGCTGGCGGCTCCCGGTGTCAAGATTAACTCCACCAAGCTTGGCGGCGGGTATATTGAGTACAATGGAACGTCGATGGCCTCACCGCATGTCGCCGGTGCGGCGGCCCTTATTATTGCGTCCGGTATTGCTGACACAAACGGTAACGGGCTGATTAATGATGAAGTCCGGCTGCGGCTGCAACAAACCGCCGATGACCTCGGCCCTGCAGGCAAGGACTCTCATTACGGCTATGGTCTCGTCAATGCGGCCAACGCGGCGCCCGGTCCCCCGGTCTCCGGAGTCATTCAGGGAACCGTAGCTGACGGTACGAACCCTGTTTCCGGTGCCTCGGTAACCGACGGCACCCGGACGGCAACGACCGACACCAATGGCAACTACTCCATCAATAACGTTCCTGACGGAACTTATACGGTAACAGCTTCAGCCAGCGGGTATCACAGCGCCTGGCAGGAGGCTACCGTTGCCGATGGCGGCACGACCACAGTGGATATTGTCCTGACCATAATCCAGAACGGCGCTATCTCTGGTAACGTTAATGATAGTGATACGGGACAGCCGATTGCCGGAGCTACGGTGACTGACGGTACCCGGACGGCTACTACGGATAGCGATGGCAATTACACCATCTCAGACGTGCCCCCTGCTTCATACTCCGTCACCGCATCGGCCGATGGATATCAGGGTGCTTCGCAGACGGTGAGTGTGCAGGAAGGCGGGACAACGTCAGGCGTAAACTTTGCTCTCAGTCCCACAACCGAGGCAACCGCAGTCAGCATCAGTTCTATCACCTACTACACGGAAGGTGGCAGGAACAGGAACCAGCACCTGCGTATTGCTGCGACGCTGGTTGATGACCTGGGCAACCCGGTCGCCGGCACCTCGATTTCCATTGCTGTGTACCGGAACGGCGGCCTCTATGCCTCGGGGACAGGGACCACGGGAACGGACGGGAAAGTTACTTTCAAAGCTCAGAATGCTCCATCCGGCACCTACACGACAACAGTTACAAATGTGAACGCTACCGGCTGGGACGGATTTACCCCGGAGAATAGCTTCACGAAATAGGTCGTCGCAGATAGGATATGTGACGGAGAGGCCGCGAACGCGGCCTCTCCGTTTTTTAGGGACAGAGAAACATTAATTCCCCGCTAAATGCCTGTTACCTTGTTTAATAATACGATTCTCACTTTACTTACGATACTGACCTTATTATGCCCTTAAATTGATACTATATCCACTCTTTCTATGGCCTTTTAGCTATTTCAAAAGACTGGCTATGATAGTACGATTAAAAGGGGGAATGTATTCCGATTCGGGTCATATTCTTCTTCACAACTGCTATTGCCCTGTGAGGCTACAGTGTGTCTGGCAGATGAAAAGGAGGTATTTATTAGATGATTCAAGATGTAGCGGGAAGGTAGGATTCTTCTATGGCTGGTGAGGAAGCTTATCCAGGGAAACGTGACCCAATTAATCAATCATCAAAAGGAGCAAACAATCATGGCTACAGAAGAGCAGAAAAGGAAAAGATCCCTTTATTCAAGGAAAATGGTAAAGAAATGTGACAGAACGCATGGAAATAAGAGACAGCACAAGTCGCTTGAAGATAGACTGAGAAAATACGAAGTCAGGGGGGAGGGATACGAGTTCGTCCCCGCCATGATGCACCTCATCGAGCGCTACCTGACTCAGTTACCGGAGGACTCCAAAAATGCCATGGATGAACGCCTTGCTCGGTCCCTGGATAAGATTCCGGAAGCAAGGAAGGTGCTTGAAGTAGCAGCCGAAAAACATCGGGGAATACCGAGGGCGATAAAGAGGCGAGCATTCTCACCTAAGTATCTGGATATTGGGATAACGCAAGGGATTGACATCCCTGAGATAGTCGGTATCGTACAAAGAGCAAGAGCGCTTAGAAATACAAGCGTAAGGTCCATTGCCGCAGCAGTGGCTACTACCGGTAGACTGCCTGTCAAGGAAACACATGATTGCTGCTGCTGTTGTTGTCAAGGAACTCCTCCATCACAACCTGATCCCACCCCGACTGCACCACCCAACCAGTACGAAGTCACGTTTACCAAACTGTACTGCGTGGATGAAAGCAACCCCGAGGATCTGGGAATTTTCGGGAACATCAGTGACGAACCCTACGTTGTTTTCGGGGTCATTACCGAAGAAATGGCAGAGGCTGGTACGCCAGCACTGGCGTCTCACACCCCCGTTTATGAAGATGTGGATGACGGCGACACACGGCCGCAGAGCGGAGATGAAAATCTGCGCCTCTTTGGATTTGCAGGGCCGCGTGCCATTGACTCTTCAGTCCTGATAACTGCCTCATGCTTTGAGAATGATTTAGGTGACGTTAGCGAAACGACTGATGCAGTGAGAGCAGCTCTAACTACTGCTGCGACTACTGCGGCAGGAGCCGGAGGTTTAGCTGGATGGCTCGTAGCCGGTGTTGCTGTGGTGGGCATTGGAGTAACTTACTTGATTGACCTGATAGGTGCCGATGATCAAATCAACGACACTATTGCTCTGTCCCTCACCGAAGCAGACGCGGATGCAAGAACGAGTGCTGTAAATCCGATCATATTCGATCCGCTCCATTTTGATGGAGGAGACAGTGATGGTATCTATGACGTGTATCTAAAGCTGAGAAGAGTGTAAAGGAGGAACGTGACACACATGACACAATCATGAAACCTGACGTCAGTGTCTATCTCTCCGAATATTCTAGTTGCCAACTACTAACCTTGATTAAGATGGTGGTGGCTAGTTCAGCCCACCCCCACCGCCGGGGCCCCGGTTGGAGATAGTAGACGCATTTATTGATGATGCGCCCGGGCGATACCCTATCCTTGATATAACAGTGCGTAATACGGGAGACCAGACTGCCGTGTTAACACGGGCAGATTTCTCCATGACCAGGGTCTGAAGGTTAATCCCCACAGGTCGTAGCACTTTATTCTACCTGCCGCCTTCGGCGAACTACTCGGTTACGCTCGAGATATATAAGCGCGAGACTTACTCGGATTCAATTAAGATTTCTCACAGCTTCCAACCGAATGAAGCCGACCGATTCACCATTACACTGGGATATTACGGGGGCTATAAGTTAGGAACAGGTTTCCCCATTCTATTCGTCGCCTCGAAGCCTGGTTATTGCACCGGGACCTACCTCACGGCTTCCAGCGAAACCAGAGCAATTGCGCAGGAGATTCAGGACACAGAGGGGACAAAAAGCGCTCGATTGAAGCAACTGATTTCGGCAATACTGAGTGCGAACGCACCTCACCCGCCAGTACCTACTGCTCCGTCAATTGAGAAAATCCCCGGCGGTTCCACCCGATAGTTGGCGGGCTCAGATGCAACTGATACTATGTCGCAACCGTCCGAACCCGAAAAAAAAAGATACTGTTAGTCCCGCGTGGCCGAGGAATCGGGTCTTTGCGTTTTCCTTGCCCTTGCCACCAGCCAATCCAAAAGCGACCGCAATTCTGGGGGAACGTCTGGTTCCTGGACACTAATAGTTTGTGTCTGGACCCCTTCAGTGACGGTTAGTCTGTAACTATACTGGTCGGGACGTCCTGGTGAAGGTCTCACCCCGGACTCCGTCGCGGCCAGATTAGCTGACCGCACCAGGTCCCTGAGTTTCATGCCTTCTTCCGGGGACAACGAGTCCGTATCGACCACGGTCGAGACACGCATACCTGAGAATCCGCCGGTACGCTCAAGGGAAACCTGCATTATTTTTTACCCTTGCCTGCTCCACCCTTCGACTCCGCTACCGTGATTCCCACCTGCGACCAGCCACTCCGAACAGCCTGCTGCCCACGTTTACTATTATCAGGTTTGCTACGGGCAGGTTTAATACTCCGCGTAAAATTGAAATGATGGCACTGGCTCCCAGGGAGAGAAGAAAGAGAATACCAATACCAAATACCATGCCCAGTTCGCTGCCTTTTCTAATGAAGAAAGAGCGGCGGTACCGGTGAATATCCCAGGCACGATTAATCGCCAGGCTTATCGCACCGAACATTGCACTAGCGCCCCAGATGAAGATTACTATGCTCAATACACCCATGGTGCCCCGTGACTCGATAATACCGGCAATATTTTGCTTCAGGATGTTGGTGGCGCCGGGAATATTTTTGCCGACAAAGTTCAACAGTGTGTCCTGCAGATCTACTGAAGGCAATAAAAAGCCAAAAAGAGCGATGAGTCCCAGCAGTAGTGGGAATATGGACAGGAAGGCATAATAGGCTACACCGGCGGCTCTATGCGTAGCATCATGATTACCTGCTCCTTCTACGGTACGAGCTATCAACTGTACCGCGGGTATTTTGAAAAGACGGTCTTTTGCCCTCTGTAACCTGGCTTTCAAGCGCTTTATTTGATTAACCATCCACCCTATCTCATTATTCTCCGGTCAGTCATATTAATCCGTGTCTGTGAAGTCACGCAGGAATATTCTTCAGCAGCCTGGTAGCCAATCCAATCTAGCTAATGCCACTATTCCGTATGCTATCACGAAAGTACTTAAATAGACCCAGGATGAACATGGTAATCGGCGGGGCGATAATAAACCCGATGATTCCGGCAAAGTACGCCCCGATAACACTCAGCACTATTATAAATGCCGGATGAATCTCCATTTGCGAACCCTGTATTTTCGGTACCAGCAGGTTGTTTTCAAGCAGTTGAATGAGTAAATAGCCCAGTCCTACCCAGATCAACTTTTCCGGAGCCGTTGCCAGTGTAACAATGACTGCCAGTCCACCACCCAGCCAGGGACCAATCATAGGTACCATTTCCGTAAGTCCCGCAAAGACGGCCAGCGGTAGAGCAAACTCAATTTTCAAAATAAACAACAATAACCCTGCACAAAGCCCAACAGCCAGCGCCAACACTAGTTGCCCGCGAATATAGCGCACTACCACACGTTGCAGAATAGATAAAATGCCCTTAATGTGTTTACGAGTCCATACTGGTAGTACCTTATAAAACGTGTCGCGCAGGCTATCCCAGTCTTTTAGAATGAAGAAAATGAAAATTGGCATGACAACAAACCCTAAAATCATGCCTGCGGAAGTCTGGATATTCTTCACACTACTGGTTAAAAAGTCATTTAGTACACCAGGCAGTGCTTCTCCGGCTTTCGTCATATAGACGTCGATATTCTCCTGAACCCATGGATTAGATAGCAATGGGATAGATTTTAGCCATTGTTTTATTATATCCAGTCCATTCGGGAGGATCTGGGAAGCATCCTGCGCTAGGGTACTGATGGCTTTACCTACGAGGGTAACGGTATAGAATATTAACAGTCCGATGATAGCCAGAGACAGAAGATATACTATCACTATGATGGAAATCCGTTTCAGCTGTTTTAGCTTTGGCTTCTTACCTGCGCCAGGGAGGCGTTTCTCAACCCACCGGATAGTCGGCAACATCAGGGAGGCGAGAATGAGGCCAACAATAAAAGGTAGAAGGACGATTCGTAACACCCAGATTAACCAGAAAAGGAAGACCAGCCCCAGTATAAAAACTATGAGCTGCCAGTGCCTTTTTATTAGCTCGCCGACTGAATTCATATCTGGCCACTACTGCAGTTCACCTGGCAGTGAGACAGTATAGTCCCTGGCAACGACGATAGGTAGACCTTTGCGCTGCAATTCGTCTACCAATTCCTGCCCCGCTGCACGGGGCACCACATTATTCAAACTAGAGCCAATGGTGTTTGCCATAGATACGGTTTATCTAGCTCTTGAGTGCCTTGACCGCCGCCTTGCTCTTCCGTCCTGCGTCGGATACTGCTTCCTCAACCGTATCGACAACATCGGCGGTCTCTTCTTTGACTGCGTCCACGACTTTAGTGATCTTGTCTATAACTTCACCGGTCTCTTCTTTGACTGCGTCCACGACTTCGTCCACGAATTCAGTGACCTTGTCCTTAATGATCTTTTTGGTCTTCTTGCCCGACTGCGGCGCATAGAGCAAAGCCATAACTCCACCAATGACTGCTCCGGCAAGTAAGCCGATACCAAAACCTGCCAATGTTTTACTTCCCATTTCACTTCTCCTTCATTACTTTCCTTTTTTGAATATTTTACTGATGCCCTTGTATCCACCGCGGATACCTTGAATCAATGTCAGTATCGGAAGCAGTGGCTTGATACCCGCTTGCACCAGGGCAACGGTATCATAGGCGATTTTCGACGCCGACTTAGCCAGCAGGAGTGCAGAATTTGCCTTGCGATACAGATGGTAGATTAAAACCGTGATAAAGATGAGTACAGCCGTGGTTACAAATCCCAGGATGGCTATACTCAAGTCACGGAACCATTCAATACCCATTGTCACCTCCCTGGTCAAAATACAGTAACATTATGATATAGTGGGGCCGCTTACACACCAGAATCAGGCATGTTTTCGGGCAAGGCTATCTTTGATTGATAGTGTTCATCTATTCTCAACATGTCCTCCCCACAGCATACGAGAACCCCACCGCCTGCCTTAGTCACGATAACTTGATTACCACAAATATTACATTTATAGTTCTCGCCAACTTTCTCAACTGCCATTTCGACTTCCTACTTGTTAATATTCATAGTACGTCGGCCATTAAATTTAACCGCCGCCCCCGGCCCATCCTGTGCCAATGCTCTTCCCCTCAGCGTTGCGCGCCGGTATGAGGCCTACCTGGTGAGTCGGCTAAAACATCACCGGCGACTCACCAGGATATTTCAATTCTTTGGTCAAGCTGTTTGACTTATCAAGGCTAAACTGTCTTGTCTTCTATCACAGCCGCAGCCGCGTTCTGCCTTACGGATTCAATGCCATTCAGCGCATTATCTTTGGTGGTATAACCCTCAGACACCGCGATGGTCCGTCCGTTGGTAGCAACCATCTTAAATCTGAATTCCCCCGCCACGTCCTTGTCAATCTCAAACTTGGCATCAGGCTTGCGGCTGCCTATATTGGTTATCCTTCTTTGCACTATTCCCGCGTAAGACTGGAAACCATGGCTGGTGTAATAATGGTCAAGCAACTGAAGGTCTGTCTCTTCCTGCCACCTGTCAATCTCTTCCAGCCACTTATTCTTGTCCATACCCGGAGCGTTCTTGAGGACTTTTTCCGGCATATCCAGCACGAACTTCATTGTCTCCGGGTGCCACTTTAAAGCGGCCCAGGGTATGGCAAACCACTTGTCGCCGATGCCCAACATGCCACCAAAGGCGACCAATGCGAATGCGATCAGACCTTCGCGCATATCCACCACGAAAGTCTGCACCTGACCCATGTCGTCGCCCTGTTTATTGACGACATCGTACTGCGCTAACCTGACGCTTGGTACGAACCTTGCCGATTTGCTACCCATTGCTTCCTCCTTTTAAATCCTTTTTTGGCGGCTGGCTGACATGACCGCCAGTGGACTTAGCCGCCGAGCCGTTTGAAGATGAAAGGCCGGGGACATCTCACCTTCTACTTGCCTTGCTCTTTTCTTATGGTCCCCAGTTTCTTGTCAGACCGGGTATCCCTTCCATCCTTGTTCCTGATGGCACCGGTGGATAGACCCAGATCTTCTTCTATTTTACCAA
The DNA here is from genome assembly GCA_030698765.1 of Dehalococcoidales bacterium. Classification (NCBI taxonomy): domain Bacteria; kingdom Bacillati; phylum Chloroflexota; class Dehalococcoidia; order Dehalococcoidales; species Dehalococcoidales bacterium. The sequence continues at coordinate 533 of JAUYMF010000174.1, read as the reverse complement.
CCCTTTTGTCACCTCTTACCTTTCGTTGCATGTTTCCAACCCTCCTTTTAGTTTCTATTATTGGTATTGGTTCTGCTCCAACACTTTGGACTCTAATCTCGTTATATTGAGGTATGGGCTAACGCCTAGATCTTACTCGCGGCACCAGCCAGATAATCAAGAAGATAATGCCAACAATGAGTAAGATATAGAGGAGCGGCCCCGTAATGAAGTGGAGAAAAAAACCAAGCAGCCACAAAATCAACAGGATAATAGCAATGAGAACGAGCAAATTGAGCATATTGACCTCCTATTTATTTATTGGCATCCCGCTTTCTATAATACGATTAGACCGATAATGCCACTAACGACCATCACTGAGCCTAAAATCAGCGGATACCAGTACCACTGCTTTATTTTAACTTTGTCGGAATATTGGATCGATTTTTCATGAACACTCATTTGATTATCTCCCTCCCCTATTACTTAGTCTTCAACTGTCGCTCGCCCTGTGAGACCCCCAGTTTAATTACGGGCTTGACCTGAGCCTGGTC
>JAUYMF010000173.1 GCA_030698765.1 Dehalococcoidales bacterium | reverse complement strand
TGCGCCAGCGTCATGATAGTTCCTTCCCGGCCAGTCTGTCTGTAATCCGCTTGTGAGCGGTTACGTCCCGGCCTGTAACGATAACCACTTCATCAGTACCATCAACCTCCGCCAACCTGACCCGTACCTGTTCCTGCCGGGAGCTTGGAATATTCTTGCCCACATAATCAGCCCGGATTGGCAGCTCACGATGACCGCGGTCAATCAGCACCACCGCCTGAATCGAGCGGGGCCTCCCCAGGTCAATAAGGGCATCCATGGCAGCGCGAATGCTGCGCCCTGTATACAGTACGTCATCCACCAGCACGATAGACCTGTCATCAATATCAACCGGAATATCGGTACGGGGAGTGCGAGGTCGGGGGTCCAGGAAAGAAATATCATCCCGGTGGAGACTGATATCCAGGCTGCCGACCGGTACCCTCAGCCCCATAAAGGCTTCCAGGTTAGCCGCCAGGCGTTGCGCCAGAGGCACGCCGCGAGTGTGCAGACCGACCAGCACCAGACCCTCGGTAGTCCGGTTGCGCTCGATTATCTCATGAGCGATACGCGCCAGGCTGCGCCTGATATCTTCCGGGGTCATGATGGTCTTTTCTGTCATAAAAACAGCCTCTTACTATCGCTAGCAAGAGGCTCCGTGCAATCGGTCTTATTTCCCCTTGCTAGCCTCTCGGGGCCAACTTAAAGGTCTAAAACTTTGGCTCTTTGTCCTCTACTATACCACTTAAACCGGGTTATGGCAACACTACCTCGAAACGAATTTTATGACGAAAGCGGACGAGGAGACCGGAGATAAACCGCAACACTACTCAACTGATTGCTTGTCCGGCGAGGATTTAATATCCTGCCGGAAACGCCGCTTCCGCCATTCCCGCAGGCAGCTGATGACCTCGTCACTGCTCAGGTCATGCCAGTAACGGTAGAAATCAGCCACAAAAAACCTGGATTTGGTGCCCACTGCCAGGGTCACCACTCTATCAGCAACCTTTTCCAGTTTCTCCAGAGCAGCCGCCGAGGCGGCGGGTACCGCCACAATTATCTCCTCGGGCTGACGGCGGCGTACCGATGCCACCGCTGCCATCATGGTATAACCGGAAGCCAGGCCATCATCAATGATTATCACTTTTTTATTAGTGACGACTGTAGGCGGGCGGTCCTTACGGTAGAGCCAGCTCCGCTGCCGAATCCCGACTCTTACCTGGTTGACCTGATAGTTAATCTGGTGCGGAGTCAGGCCGATAGCTTTTACCGCCTCTTCGTTTAGAATTACCGTGCCGTCATCAGCGACCGCACCAAAACCGGCTTCGGGATTAAGCGGAAGAGGAATTTTACGGGAGATAACCAGGTCAAGCTCAGCCTCAAGAGACAGAGCCACTTCCAGCGCTATCGGCACTCCCCCGTTAGGAATAGCCAGCACCACCACGGACTGCCCTTTATAATCAAGCAGCTTCATGGCCAGCTGTCTCCCGGCATCATACCGGTTTTCGAAGAGGGACTGTTCTCTATCCGAATCTCTACCTAAAAGCATGTTATACCCTACTTTACCATTCAGAATCCGTTTTCAACTAATCAGCCTGAACTGACCAACATCAACCAGTCCCAGGTCGGTCAATCTAAGCTCGGGGATCACCGGCAAGGCAACAAAGGAGAGCGTGGAAAAAGGGGAAGATAGCGCCGTCCCCAGGCTAGCCGCCGCTGCCTCCACCTCGTTCAGCTTATCCACCACCACTTCCAGTGGTTCGCCGGAGAGCAACCCGGCAATCGGCAGGGCTAAGGAGGCTAAGACCCTGCCCCCGGCAACCACCACCAGGCCACCCTGAAGCCGTTCAATCTCCTGAACGGCGGTGAAAATATCGGCGTCATTGGTACCGACAGCGACGATGTTGTGCGAATCATGTGCCACTGACGAAGCCAGCGCCCCTTCCCTGAGACCGAAACCGGTGACCAGCCCCAGCCCAATATTACCGGTAGCTCTGTGCCTTTCGACCACTACCAGCTTCAGGATGTCCCGTCCGACATCAGGCATTACCGCCCCGTCAACAACCACCGCCTTTTCCACTCTCTTCCGGGTGATTATCTGTCCCGGCACAATCTCAATCACGGGACTGGTCTTTCCTGAAGCTTTAAGTCGCAGGTCTTCCAGAGGGAAAGGTCTAAGATTCACGGTACCGGTTGGTCTACCGCTAGACAGTATATCAACCGGGAATAGCGGCTCCCCTTCCCTGGCCACCAGGCGGCCCCGGTGAAAGACCATGTCTACCCTCAGTCCTGACAGGTCGGAAATGACTATCAGGTTAGCCTGATAGCCGGGAGCCACCGCCCCCATTCCGTCCAGCCGGAAATATTCGGCGGCATTGATGGTAACCAGTTGAATTGCCCGCACCGGGTCAAGCCCGAGGGCAATCGCCTTACGCACCACGGCATCAATATCACCGTCCTTGAGCAGGTCAACACAACTGCGGTCATCAACAACAAACATGCACCTTTTATAGGTCTTGTCCGTGACCAGGGGCAGCAGAGCCTCCAGGTTCTTCTCGGATGAACCTTCCCGAATCATGATATACATTCCGCGGCTCAGCTTTTCGCGGGCTTCTTCCAGTGAGACCGATTCATGGTCGGAACGGATACCGGCGCTGATGTAGGCGCTGAGGTTAGTCCCGCCAAGACCGGGGGCATGACCGTCAACAATCTTACCCCGGGCAAGGGCGATCTTACCCAGAACAGCTTCATCACCCATCAGCACCCCCGGGAAATTCATCATCTCCCCCAGGCCGATGCAGCCCCGCCATCTGAGCACCTGCCTGAGTTCTTCAACACCCAGGCTGGCTCCCGAGGTCTCAAGGTGGGTGGCCGGCACACAGGAAGGAGCCATCAGGAAAAGCTCAAGGGGCAAACGGCGGGCGCAGTCCATCACGTACCTCATACCGGCCAGCCCGCAGACGTTGGCGATTTCGTGGAGGTCAGTGACCACGGCAGAGGTACCCCGGGGCACCACGGCGCGGGCATACTGGGCGACATCGAGCATGGAGCTTTCCAGGTGGGTATGCCCGTCGATAAAGCCGGGAGCAAGATACTTGCCCTCTAAATCAAGTACTTCCCCGGCCTGGCGATAGTCCCCCACCCCGGCAACCCTGCCCCCGTAAACAGCCACGCTGGCCGACTCAACATCGCCGGTAAAGACATTGACCACCCGTGCGTTAGCCAGCAGCAGGTCCGCGGGATGTTCCCCCTTAGCCACTGAGATTAAGCGATTATCAATCAAGCTCCCCCCTCCGATTCCTGGTTGAATTAAAATCCTGTCCCTTTTATCCCTTCCCTCTTGACCGTTTACCTGGTTGTCATTCCGGCCCCGTATCAGGTACGGGATAGACTCCAGCCGGAATCCAGTTCTTTCCGCTCCTCTTCTGGATTCCGTGTCACGCACGGAATGACGGGACGGTAGAGGGGGTTCACCCCTCTTAGACTCCCTTGCTTATTCTCAAGATTCTGCTTCTCTTGAGCTCACCTATCGTAAGTATCATAAGTAACAAGCTACCCCTCGAACCATTTGAACCATAACTGAGAAAGCTACTCCTCCAGAACACAGATATCGGGCAGATTACGGAACTTCTCATCCCAGTCCAGACCGTAGCCCACCAGGAACTTGTCGGGAACAGTGAAGCCGAGATAATCGATAGCAACCGGAGCCTGACGGCGGGAGGGTTTGTCCATCAGCGCGCAGAGCCTTACCGAAACCGGTTTTTTCTTCCGCAGAAAATCAAGCAGGAAAGCAATGGTCAGTCCGCTATCGACAATATCCTCAATCACCAGCACCTCTCGGTCTTTAACCCGGGAACGCAGACTCTGCAATACCTTGATCTTTCCCGAAGTCTCTTTACCGCCACCATAACTGGACAACCGGATGAAATCCACCTCAACGGGAAAATCAAGCTGCCGGACCAGGTCAGCCATAAAGACAAACGAGCCCTTGAGGACACCAATCAAGAGAGGGTTCTTATTCTGATAGTCATTCCTGAGTTCAACAGCCAGTTTTCCGACGGTCGCAGCTATTTCCTGCCGGGAGAAAAGAACACGAGGACCGGGTCGAGCATTCATCACCACCTGAAATTATAGCCTTTCCTCTAATCTATTCCAGCTAATAGAAACGCCGGCTCTTTTTGAAAAGGTAACCGGCAGCCAGCCCGAAAGCCAGTCCGCCAAGATGCGCCTGCCAGGCTATCAACGGGGAGAAAGACATTATCAGGAAACCACCGATGACAACCATCCAGAGGGGGAGGGGAACCGGTATCGGGAAGACAAAGACAGTCAGCTTCGGTCTCAACACGGTCAACGCTCCACCCACGGCAAAGACCGCTCCCGACGCGCCGACTGCTATAGAGAAGGGAGGTGCCAGCAGTATATACAAAACACCACCCAGAATCCCCCCACCAAAGTAAATAATGAAGAATTTTCTCTCGCCAATCAGGCTGAGCAGGTAACTGCCGAAGAAGTAAAGGGTGAGCATATTGGCGAAGATGTGCCCGAAGCCGCTGTGGACAAACATACTGGTTATTATTGTCCAGGGTCTCTCCAGAAAACTCGCCGGATTTAAGCCGAGCACGAAGATAAACTGGGGTCTAATAGAAGTAACGATAAGCAGAATCAGGTTGATCACAATCAGGAACCCGATGGGACCTAACTGGAAACCCTGACGACCTCTATACCTCAAACTCATTATTCTCTGTTTTACTCTCAGAAGTTCAAAAACTGCGGATAACTTTCTCTCTATAATAACCCGCCGTGCTCATTGTGGCAAGGATAAAGCGGTAATCTATTGACTGGCTTCGATGTGGTCGTGGTATCATTAGCAGCAAGAGGATTAGCTTAATGAGCCTCATTAAGAGTCTGGCGCTGAGTCTGCTGGGTTTTCTGCTCTTCCTGTCTCTATCCACCTTCGGCTCAGCCCTGGTTGTGAAAAACACTCTCCTTGACCCCGACTTCGTCACTGCGGAACTGGAGAGTCTCGACATCGCCTCGCTTAGCGAGGAATTCAGTACATTACAGGCTCCTGGCGGGGAAACCGCCACCGAGATGAAAGCAGCCCTGGTCAAGACCATCACTTCACTGGAACCCCTGATAAAGGAGCGACTAAACACCGCCATCTATACTATCTACGACTACCTGCTGGATGAAAGTCAGAGTCTGGACCTGGCACTGACCTTAAAAAATACCGTACTGAGCACAGATTTTATTGTTTCTTTAGCGGAGGAACTCGATATATCATCCCTGGCCGGAGAGTACCTGAAACAGCAGATTTCCGGAAACATCCCGCCGGAGATGGCATTCCTGACAGAAAACATCAATCAATCTCTGGATAAAGTCATCACCGAGCTCAGACCCTGGCTGAAAGAACAGATAGTTGCCGCCGCTGACCCGTTAGCCGATTACCTGCTGGGGGAAAGTCAGAGCTTCAGTATTGTAATCTCTCTGGAGCCGGTAAAAGAAGGTGTCAGGGACAAGCTATGGGCGGCCCTGCTGGAGTCGCCGCCACCGCAACTAACATTGATACCCCGGGAAATGTGGGAGCCGCTCTTTGACCAGTTTTATCAGGAATTCGCCGCCGGGATACCGGCCACCTTTGAGCTTGACCAGAACCTGATCGGGACTGAAACACCCGCCAGCATCGCCGAAGCCCTGACTTCGGCTGAAGAGACACTGGCCGAGGCCAAGCTTTATGTCAGCTATTTCCTGCTCGGCTATACACTCCTGATTGTCTTCATGGCGCTGCTGGTACTGGGGATTATCCTGATAAGCCGGGACGTTAAATACATTACCCGCACCCTGGGCACCACCCTCGCCGTTTACGGAGTCTTTCAATTTGCCGGCGTTCTCATCGCCAGGCAATTCGCCGGAAAACCGCTGCCGCTGGGCGAGATACCACCCACTCTCCAGACATGGTTGACCCAGTTATTTTACGATATTCTGTCGCCGATGTTGACTTTCAGTCTTTATGTGCTGGCGGGCGGGGTGGTGCTGCTCATCGTTTCTTTTGTCTACAATCCACGCCAATCAGAGTGATATGCACTGACTAGGCAACGTCATCCAGGTCACCGGCAGCACGAGTCTTATGCACCACAAGCTTGAGACTATACTGCTCCACCACGGCAATTTCATCGCCGGGTACCGCCTCACCATTATCGGGCCGGGCTATCCAGAGTTCACCCCTGATTCTGACCAGTCCCTCCGGGGCTAACGGGCTGACCACCATACCTTTGCTACCGACCATATCCGGCAGACAGATTACCGGTTTTCTGCTCAACGCCCGGCTGCCAACCCGGTAAGTGATTAGCGAATAGGCCGCCCAGACCGCCATCAGGACAATAAGAACCACCAGAGGCAACTGAATTCCGATTCTGGGCAAGCCCAGGAGCACAATCACCGCCAGGGCCACCTCTTCAAGGATGGTACTGACAATAAAAAAGATAAATCGAGATTTCATTTCATTCTCTTCCTGATTATAGCAGTATTGCCCCATTTGCCGATACTCCGATACGGGTGCTATAATTCCTGACTGTATTCAAGAAATAACAAGGAGCTAAAAATGAAGCTGAGTCGTGAAGAAGTGCTGCGCATCGCCCTTCTGGCCCGGGTGGGACTGACTGAAGATGAAGTGGACAGGCTCAGGGAGCAGCTATCCAATATCCTGGAGAATTTCGAGGTATTGCGGCAGGTGGACACCGGCGCCATTCCGCCAACCACCCAGTCTATCGCCCTGCATACCGTAGTTGCTGATGACGAGGTAGCCCCCTCCCTGCCCCAGGACCAGATACTGGCCAATGCCCCGCAAAAAGAGGGAGACTTCTTCCGGGTGCGGGCGGTGCTGGAATGATAAGCACTGACCGTCCAGCCACGATAAACCTTCGCCGGCAAGCTTTTTGCCGGTCTGAATTGGTGAACCGCGTTGGGTTTCTCAATAAACAATGAGAGGTGAGACAGATAGCTACCCATTATCATTTGACCATCCATGAAGCGCACCGGCTGCTCAAGGAAAAGCACCTATCCTCAGTGGAACTGACCCGCTCCTATCTGGAGCGTATCCGCCAGGTAGAGCCGCAGGTCAAAGCGCTGGTCACCGTTACCGATGAGCTGGCGCTGAAACAGGCTGAAGCGGCTGATAAACTTATCGCCGCCGGGAAAATCACTCCATTGACCGGAATCCCGGCCGTCATCAAGGACAACATGTGTACCCGTGGCGTCAGGACTACCTGCTCGTCAAGGATGCTGGAAAACTTCGTGCCTCCCTATGATGCCACGGTGGTCGAAAGATTGAACCGGCAGGGCATGGTAATGGTGGGAAAAGCCAACATGGACGAGTTTGCCATGGGATCATCCACGGAGAACTCCGCCCTGTTCACCACCCGCAACCCCTGGGACCTGTCCCGCGTGCCGGGGGGCAGCAGCGGCGGTTCGGCAGCGGCGGTAGCGGCAGCAGAAGCCGTCTACGCCCTCGGCTCGGACACGGGGGGCAGCATCCGCCAGCCCGCCGGTTTCTGCAGCGTCACCGGTTTGAAGCCAACCTACGGGCTGGTGAGCCGCTACGGGCTGGTGGCTTTCGCCAGTTCCCTGGACCAGATTGGGCCGCTGACCCAGGACGTTACCGACTGCGCCCTGGTGATGAACGCCATCGCCGGTTATGACCATCGGGACTCCACCTCCCTGCCCTACCCCACCCCGGACTACAGCGGGTGCCTCAGCGCCGACCTCAAGGGACTGCGCCTGGGCGTACCCGGAGAATACTTCGTCGAGGGTATGCAGCCCGAAGTGGAAACAGCAATCCGGACAGGCATCAGCAAACTGGAAGAGCTGGGAGCGCAGGTAGACTGGGAAGTATCGCTACCCCACACCGGTTATGCCCTGGCGGTATATTACATCATAGCCCCTTCGGAGGCTTCAGCTAACCTGGCGCGCTATGACGGCGTTAAGTACGGCTACTCCTACCGGGAAACAGGCAATATGTGGGAAGCCATGGAGAAGACCCGGCAGCACGGCTTTGGCCCGGAGGTGAAGCGGCGCATCATGCTCGGCACCTACGCCCTCTCCGCCGGATATTACGATGCCTATTATCTGAAAGCACAGAAGGTACGTACCATCATCCGGCAGGAGTTCGACCGCGCTTTCGAGAAATACGACGCTCTAATCACCCCCACCTCCCCCACCGTCCCCTTCAAAACCGGGGAGAAGACAGACGACCCCCTGCAAATGTACTTGAGCGATGTCTGCACCCTGCCCATCAATATCGCCGGGGTACCGGCAATCTCCATCCCCGCCGGTTTCACCGGAGGACTGCCGATAGGCATGCAGATAATCGGCAAGCCCCTGGGTGAAGAGACCCTGTTCAAGATTGCTTACGCCTACGAGCAGGCAACGGGGTGGTGTAAGATGAAGGCGGAGGTTTAGCAGTCTTGACATCACTGGCTATATAGGCTATACATATTATATAAGTAGCCAGAGGGGGGACTATCATGCCGAACACAGCTAACAGGTCAAGATATTTCCTGGATATAGAGCCGGAACTGCGCAACCGCATCAAGGCCTTCGCGGCTTTACGGGGTAAAACAATGAAGGAATGGCTGACCGAGGCTATAATCGCCAAGCTGGAAGACGAAATTGACATCTCTGAGGGGTTGGCGTCCTTTAATGATGAGGAGGGCACCATATCACTGGAAGAGTATCTGAAATCAAGAAAGGGAAAGTAGTATGCCGCTATGTATGAGATAGACCTCAGGCGGCGGGCACAAAGGAGCTTAGATAGGACTACCTTCCGATGATTTCAGAGCAGTCCTTAGTGCAGTGCAGGAATTGGCAAACAATCCCAGGCCGCGAGGGGTGGATAAAGTAAGGAGCGTCGGAGGCTGGTGGCGGGTCAGGCAGGGAGACTACCGCATAATTTACGATATTGATGACGACAGGAAGACTATCACCGTTCTGTATATCGGGCACCGTCGGGAGATTTACCGGGGACTTTAAGGTGGGTAGTGAGATTTGAAAAGTCACGCTATTGTCAAGGGATAGATGTAGAGATGGAGCAATTAGGAAACTCCCAGGTTAAAAATAACGTCTAAGAGTTAATGTTTAGAAAAGTTAAAATATAATGGATAACAACTTCGAACTGGTTGATGAATTCGATAGGTCATTTCGACAATGGGTAAAAACGGCATGTCAAGAATGGAAACTTAACGAGCCTTCCGAAGAATACTTCTCTCATGTAAAACGGAGGCTTCCCGAAGGATTGAGAACTCTATTAGGTTACGGACTTAAGCATGGACTTATTATCCCGACAGGCCGAGTTTTCACCCTTAAAGACATGCCACCATCCAAAGGACCCTACAATTGGTTTAGTCAAGGTAGAACGACTAAACCATCTCCCAATTGGGAGTACTTTGTGCAAATAGCCGAGTTTATCCGCTTTTTTAGAATATCTTCTACAACGCATGGCCTCTCTGTTAAATTCGAAGATAGCCTTATGGATGTAGGTGTTTATCGAAATAATAAGCTATTTGTTTATGTCGAAGTTAAGGAAAAAGGTACACAATTACAGAAATTAGTCCAAGAAATGAAGAAATTACAATATAGTATCGATCTTACTATAGAAGACCGAGGTAACGACCCGTTACGAAAAGCGAAATATTTAGTTACACAAAGACCGGAATATCTCGTATTATCTGCTATTGGTACGCGCTTTGAATACAAAGTAGTTTATCCTGACGATACAAGTTTTGAAATCGTGAGTGATATGGTCCCTTTGACATAGAATCTCCTAAAGTTTAGACTTTACTTTCTATAGAAAATCCATCTCCCTGACCCCCT
>JAUYMF010000172.1 GCA_030698765.1 Dehalococcoidales bacterium | reverse complement strand
GAGCACCTTGGCATTCGTCATTCCAGTATTATGCTCCGATCTAAAATTCAATTCCCGCCTGTGCCTTGATCCCCTGACTGTGGTGATGCTTTATGTCCACTATCTCTACCGCCGTATCAGCGAAGTCAATCAAAGCCTGCGGAGCATTACGACCGGTGATTATCACATGGACTTTGTCCGGGCGGTGTCTGAGCACATCCAGTACTTCATCAAGCTCAAGCCAACCGTACTGAAGCGCGTAAGTCAGCTCGTCCAGTACGAGCATATTATAGGTGCCTGAATTCATTTTCTCCACGGCTACTTGCCACAGTTCTCCGGCCATCCGCTCATTCTTCTCAGCGTTACTTTTTCTAGACGTAAAACCGGCGCCGCCAGCCACTATCTCCAGTCCCATCCGCTGTGCCGCAAGGTGTTCACCAACCGTGGAATGCTTGACGAACTGGAGCACCACCACCTTCATCCCGTGTCCCCATGCCCTGAGCACCATGCCCAGCGCCGCCGTAGTTTTACCCTTTCCCTTTCCGGTATTGACGATGACCAGTCCCTTACCCTGGTTCATGCTGAAGCCTCCAGACCATATGTTCTCCGGTAACCGCGGAGTGTTAGCATCCAGCTAACGCCCTTAACGTTCACATTATAGGCAAAAGGGACTATTATCTCAAACAACCCCTCACCGGTTAGCTATCAAACATACATCGATTCGTAACCCATGCCAGTGTCCTGTCAGACTAATAGCCAGGCGAATAACCTCACCTCCTGTCCCCCTTCCCGGTGGGAAGGGGGACAGGGAATGGGTCTCCACTATGTAGTCTGTTTATAGTGATGCCGAAGATTCATTTATAGATATCGCTTCGGCTACTTTCAACTCAACGTTACCAGTATCTTTATTTACCTGACGCTACACTAGATTACGAGTCTTAAAACTTGTGGTGATAAACCGGTTAAACTGCTATAATAGTGCGCTAAGGAGAAAAGGAATGGTGTCTTATATCGAAGATAGCGCTATCAACCGGATCAGGGAGGCGGGGAACAAACTAAAGGAAAACGTGGAGCGGGTCATAGTCGGCAAGGACGAGGTGGTCGAACTGGCCGTAGTCGCCCTGCTCTGCGAGGGGCACGTTCTCATCGAGGATGTCCCCGGCATCGGTAAGACCATGCTCGCCAAGTCAATCGCCATGTCACTGGGTTGCACCTTTCGCCGCATCCAGTGCACCCCGGACCTGCTGCCCTCAGACATCACCGGCACTTATATTTACAATCAGAAAACGGGGGACTTCGAGTTCAGACCGGGGCCAATTATGGCCCAGGTGGTACTGGCTGATGAAATCAACCGCGCCACGCCGCGGACCCAGTCCGCCCTGCTTGAGGCAATGCAGGAACACCAGGTCACGACCGAGGGTGAGACCAAGCTGCTTTCCCGCCCCTTCCTGGTGCTGGCTACCCAGAACCCCATTGAGTTGGAGGGTACTTTCCCCCTGCCCGAAGCCCAGCTCGACCGCTTTCTGCTCAATATCAAAATGGGCTACCCCACCACCGCCGACGACCACATCATCCTGAGTCGCTTCCGGCAGACCGACCCCCTGGAAGAGCTAACGCCCGTGGTTTCATCCGGCGAGCTTCTGGAACTGCAAACGGAGTGCCGGAAAATACACGTTGCCGTCGATATCGAGGACTATATCATCAATCTCATCCACGCCACCCGGGAACATCAAGCATTACAATTGGGGGCCAGCCCCCGGGCGATGCTGAGCCTGTACCGTGCCTCACAGGCGCTGGCCGCGCTGCGAGGTAGAGCCTTCGTCATCCCCGACGACGTTAAATACCTGGCCAACTTTGTCCTGATTCACCGTATCATCACCAGAGCGGAAAGCCACCTGCGCGGTCACACCGCCGAGCGCATCCTTGGAGAAATAGTGGAATCCGTACCGGTACCTGTTGAGGAGAAAGCCGGGACCGCGGAGGGATGAAGTATGCGCGGCAATCACTGGCTCTTCACCGCCGTCGTGCTCTTCATTATCGGCCTGCTCTGGCATCAAACACCCCTGCTTCTGGTCTCACTGCTGGTACTTCTCGCCGATGGCACGGGTAAGCTGTGGAGACGCTATTGCCTTGACCGCGTCGATTACCGGCGCGAGCTTAGCGCCAGGCGCGTCTTCTTCGGGGAAGAATTACACCTCGATGTAGAGATAAGCAACAGAAAACTCCTGCCCTTACCCTGGCTGCAAATCGATGATGAGGTGCCGGTAGAGGTAACGTTCTTAAAAGGCGGGCTATCGAGTTCACACCTGACGGACCGCAAGCTCCTCGGCAACTTCTTTTCGCTGAGCTGGTACCACCGGGTGAGACGGCGCTACCCCATTCGCTGCCTGCAGAGAGGTTTTTTTACTTTTGGCCCGGCACGAATCCGGTCAGGCGACCTGTTCGGTCTCTTCCAGCGGGAGATGGCAATCCCACAGTTAGATTACCTCATGGTCTATCCCAGGATAGTGCCCCTGGAAAAACTGGGCATCGCCTCAAAACAGGTTCACGGCGATATTAAACTGAGGAGACACCTGTTTCAAGACCCGGTGCTTACTGCCGGGGTTAGAGACTACCACTTCGGTGACAGCCTGAAGAACATTCACTGGAAGACGACAGCCCGGCTCGGACGTCTGCAGACCAAGGTCTTCGAGCCGACAACCACCGTCGATTTCGGCATCTTTCTGGATGTTCGCACCACCAGGCCACCCCTGCGGGGCAGCAATCCCGAACTCCTGGAGCTGGAGATCGTTGCCGCCGCCTCCATCGCCAGCTTTGCCCTGGGCCATGGATACCGTGCGGGCCTCTATGTCAACCAGAACCAGCGGCTCAGCAATGAACCCATCCGCATACCACCCAGCCAGCATACCGACCAGCTAATGCACATCCTGGAAGCCCTGGCACAGCTTCATCCATCAGAAACGACACCGATAGACAGACTGGTTCTTTACGAAGGGAGGAACCTTCACTGGGGCAGCACTCTGGTAGTGATAAGCGCCGCGCCAACGGATACCCTGACATCAACACTGCTCAAGATGAAAAGGGTCGGGCGCCGGGTATCTTTGATACTGGTGGGAGGCAAGGAACCGGCGGCGGGCAATAACGGCCTGAACGTTTATCACGTGCCGGATGATGTCAGATGGCGTGACCTTGAAGAGCTGCCGCTACGCGGGAATAACCACCAATAGACACGGAATATCATGCGCAAACTATTAAGTTCGGACTGGATAGGCGCCATTTCACTGCCACTGACGGTCATCCTGATGGAAGCGTTCTGGCTTTATCCCTGGCTCGCCTGGGCCGGGGAATGGGCAATGTTTACCCGGCACCATCCGATTTTGAGCCTGCTAGCAGTCATCCTGCTCCTTACTGTTGCCTTCTTCGCCACCAGGTTCCTGCTCAACCGGCAATGGCCGCTGCGCCGGGTAAGGTTCAGTATCGTCGCCGGCGGAGTAACGGTTATTTTTATCGTAATCCGCTCTGAATACAGCGCTGGCTTCGCTCTCACCGATGGGCAGTGGTTCACTTACACGGGCGGGATTTTTCTCAGTAGCTTTTCCCGCCTTCACCAGGTAGTGATGGCGCTTATGGTGGCGGTTTACCTCTGGTGGCGGGGGGCAAGCCTGGGACGCTCTCCACTCCATGTTAATCATATTTACCGCTCCTTTGCGGCTGGCCTCTTTTCCCTGGTACTGCTGACCATCATCTGGGGAGCCAGTCTGGGGACTGATTCCTTTCAGGGTTTGACATCCACGTTTACCCTCAACATCGCCGGTTTCTTCTTCTTCGGATTGATGGCGCTGGCCCTCAGTCACCTTCAATCGATACGCCGCAAGATACCGGAAAAGGAAGAGGTAGCGCGTATGCTGGGCAGGCGCTGGCTCTACACCATGCTGGGAGTGGTGGGGGGAATTTTCCTGGTCGGCATCGGCATCACCAGTCTCTTTTCCACCGAGTTTGTCGCCCTGCTACAACGGCTCCTGAACATGGCTTACCACCTGGTGCTCCGGGCGCTGGACTATCTGTTTATCGCCATCGGTTACGTGGTGGAGGGTCTATTATTCGTAGCGCAGTTAGTGATGAGCTGGTTCCGCCGGGGAGAGACTCCGCAACCATCCGCCGGCGAGAACTTAACGGCAATACAGGGATTACCGGAAAATATCACCCCCGGGGGATTTTCCTCGGAGGTGCTGCTGATAATGAAATGGGTAGTCTTTGCCATCATCAGCGGCGTCATAATCTTCTTTTTTATCCGAGCAATCTTCCGTTACCGCCCTTCACAGGCTGGGGAAGAGGTGGAGGAAAGCCATGAATCGCTGGGAGGTTGGGAAGGTCTGAAATCAGACTTACGCTTATTGCTCAGCAGGCTCCGGCAGCGTATCAAACAAAGAAGGAGGCAGAAGATAACTGCCGGCGCCATACCTGCCTGGTACGGGAGAGAGGATTTTGATGACGGGCTGAGCATCCGCGAGATATACCAGCGCCTGCTGTGGGAAGCCGCCCACTCCGGGATAGCCCGGCACTACCACGAAACACCTTACGAATACGCCCGCCGGTTCGGCAGAGCTGTGACCGATGGGAATGAGCCAATGAATGAACTCACTGACCTGTATATTAACGTCCGCTACGGTGATACCGCCGCTCCGGATAAACAGATAAGCCTCGCCAATAACCTGGGGAAAGTCCTCCACAAGCTGCTGGGAAGAACCGGAAATGGCAAAAACTCCGCTA
The DNA here is from genome assembly GCA_030698765.1 of Dehalococcoidales bacterium. NCBI lineage: Bacteria > Bacillati > Chloroflexota > Dehalococcoidia > Dehalococcoidales > Dehalococcoidales bacterium. The sequence continues at coordinate 33,579 of JAUYMF010000172.1, read as the reverse complement.
TGTCATCTTGATAGTCAACCACAACACACGGCAATTTAGTGTCTTTAATTTCCGCTTAAGCAACAATCTATTTACAACGGATTTTCGATAATACCCGATTCATCCCTGGTTGTACACTCACATGGTTCCAAAAAATAGGTATTGACAAAATAAAACGTGATGGCATAAAATATGGTATACGGCAACCAACTACCGCTTGCCATTTATATTAAGAGGGCTTACATGAAGAGAGTCTATATCAAGAAAGAGGTATGTATGGGCTGCCACCTCTGTGAGGTGCACTGCCAGCTTGCGCACGCCGACACTAAAGACCCTCTCAAGGCATTCAAGCGGGAGCTACCCCCACCCCTGCCCAGGGTAAGACTGGAGGAAAGGGGAGAACTCGCCCTCTCGGTGCGCTGCCAGCACTGCGAGGAGCCTGCCTGCGTCTATGCCTGCCTCACCGGCGCTCTCAGCCGGGACCCGGTCACCGGGATGGTCAGGGTAGATGAGGAACGCTGCATCGGCTGCTGGACGTGCATCCTGGCCTGTCCTTACGGCGTTATCAGGCAGGATATCAGACGCAAAAAGATGGTCAAGTGCGACCTCTGTGAAGGGCGAGAGACACCCGCCTGCGTGGACTACTGCCCCAATGAAGCGCTGGTATATACAGAACTACCTGAAACGGTATTGAGCAAGGATTAAAAGCACTTATCCAGCGGCAACCTGTAAACAGTATAGGTGACGAAAATGACCAAGAAGAATGAAACGATAAAATACCTGATTATCGGCAACTCCGCGGGAGGCATCGGCGCCGCGGAAGCCATCCGTGAAGTAGATAAAGCCGGGACGATAACCATAGTCTCCGATGAACCCTACCCGGCCTACTCGCGCCCATTGATTTCGGAGCACCTCGCCGACGGACGCCCCCTGGAGAGGATACTCTTCCGGCCGCCCGGTTTCTACGACAATAATCATATCCAGACCATACTCGGTCAGAAGGTAGTCGGGGTTAAACCTGAGGAACACAGCATTGAGCTCGATGACGGACGCCTCATAACCTGGGAGAAATTGCTGCTGGCAACCGGCGGTCTGCCTATCGTTCCCCCCATGGAAGGGCTGGGATTGAAGGGAATATTCACCTTTACCACGCTTGATGACGCCAGAGCTGTTGACCATTTCTTGCGGCAGCACCCGAAAAGAGAAATCAGGGCCGTGGTCATCGGCGGCGGTCTCATCGGCATCAGCGCCACCGAGGCGCTGCTAAAGAGGGGAGTTGAAGTCACCATTATCGAGATGAAGGACCGGGTGCTCAATGCCATCCTCGATGAAGAAGCCTCGTCCCTGGAGGAAGACGCTCTGAGGAAGGCGAGGGTTGAGATTATCACCGGGCACACCGTCAGCCGCATAACCAGCTACGTACCCGGCGAGGTTACCGGCGTCACACTGGACAATAGCCGGCCCCTGGCCTGCGAGATGGTGATTGTCGCCATCGGCGTCCGGCCGCGAACCGAGCTTGTCTCCGATACCGGAATCAAAACAAACCGGGGTATAATCATTGACCGCCGGATGACCACATCCAACCCCGATGTCTACGCCTGCGGCGATGTCGCCGAGGGTTATGATTTTGTTCACGGGGAGAACCGTCTGAGTCCCGTCTGGCCCAACGCCTACCTTGGGGGAAGAATCGCCGGTTTCAACATGGCCGGGGTTCCTACCGAATACCGGGGTGGCACGGCGATGAATTCAATGAAATATTTCGGGGTAAACATCCACTCGGCAGGCATGGTCGCCCCGACTGACGACAGCTACGAGGTAATCAGCAGCAAAACCGCCCATACTTACAAGAAGGTGATACTAAAAGACGGACTTATTACCGGCATGGTCTACAGCAGTGATATTGAAAAGTCAGGCATCGTCTACCGCCTGATGAAGGACCGGATAAACGTGGAGGCTTTTAAGCAGGAACTCGTCGCTGCCGATTTCGGCCTGGTTTCCCTCCCTGAAGAACTCTGGAAGCCACAGCTGTCTCTGCCTTCCTCAGAAACATCCGCTCCGGGAACTCCCGCCGAAGAGCCGGAAGAGGCTCTGGTCGGGGAATAACTCTTTCCCAAGGAGAAAGCCATGAAGGACTTAAGACAGGTTAACAATCCCAATAACGACGACAAGGTAATTGACGCCTGCTCCATATTCGGCGCCATGGACACATCGGGACGGAGGTTCTCCGGTGAGGGCGTCATCCGCGCCATCGCCAACATGCATGACCGCGGTAACGGGCTGGGCGGGGGTTTTGCGGTCTATGGAATATACCCCGAATATGCTGACCTTTACGCACTCCATATTATGTTCCTCAGTCCCCAGGGCAAAGAGGAGACCGAGCTATGCCTGGAAAGGAATTTCGACATTGTTCACCAGGAGGAGATACCCACCCGGCCGACACCGGCGATTCACAACCCGCCGCTGGTCTGGCGCTACTTTCTCAACGTGAACGGGGATAAGCCTGAGGGGCAGTCCGACGATGATTACGTGATGGGCAGGGTAATGACCATCAACACCAGGCTGAATGATAGCTTTGTCTTCTCCAGCGGCAAGGATATGGGTGTTTTCAAGGGCGTGGGCTACCCCGAGGAGATCGCCGACTTCTTCTGCCTGGAGCAATATGAGGGTTACCTCTGGACAACCCACGGACGATTCCCGACCAATACCCCGGGCTGGTGGGGGGGAGCCCACCCGTTCTGTATTCTGGACTGGACGGTGGTGCATAATGGTGAGATTTCTTCTTACGGGATTAACAAGCGGTATTTGGAACAGTTCGGCTACCACTGCACCATGCAGACCGACACCGAGGTGGTAGCTTATGCCGTTGATTTATTGATACGCAAGCATAACCTGCCCGTGGAAATAGCCGCCAAAGTGCTGGCGCCACCCCTGTGGGAGGATATCGAGCGGCGGCCGGCAGTAGAGCAAGACCTGCTCCGGGCGCTGCGCCAGGTGTACGCCAGCTTACTCTTGAACGGGCCGTTCACCATCATTATTGCCCATGATGGCGAGATGATAGGGCTAACCGACCGCATCCGCCTGCGGCCACTCATCGTCGGCGAAAAGGGCGATATGCGCTACCTGTCATCGGAGGAGTCCGCCATCCGCCTGATATGCCCCGACCTGGAGAAGGCGTGGATACCCAAAGGCGGTGAGCCGGTCATCAGCCGACTGAAGGAACGGGAAAAAGTCCCGGTACCGGTTGCCTCCAGAAGAAGGACCGCAGAGGAAACAGTATCATAGATACCCGCTGCTAAAGGAAAGCCCCAGTCCATTCGCGGGAGAAAGAACCATGAAGACATATCTACCAACCAAATTCGTTGTAAAGCGAGACCCTGAGCGCTGCATTCAGTGCCAGGTATGCGTCAACCAGTGCTCCTTCGATACTCACTACTATGATGAAGATGATGATGTATTAAGAAGTCGCGAGGAAAACTGCAAGGGCTGCCATCGCTGTGTCACGTTCTGCCCGACACAGGCACTGACCATCAGCCGCAACCCGCTGGACTACCGTGACAACTATAACTGGCGCCCGGAAATTATCGAGGATATCTTCAAACAGGCGGAGACCGGTGGCGTCCTGCTTACCGGCATGGGTAATGACAAGGGACAGCGCATCTACTGGGACCACCTGGTGCTCAACGCCAGCCAGGTGACCAACCCCTCCATCGACCCGTTGCGTGAGCCGATGGAGCTGAGAACTTACCTGGGACGGAAGCCCGACCGTGTGGAAATCGACCTTGACACGCTCGGCCTGAAGACGGAACTGGCCCCGCAGGTGAAACTGGAAATCCCGGTGATGTTCGCCGCCATGTCCTACGGCGCGGTGAGCATCAATGTCCACGAGTCCCTGGCCAGGGCCGCCACGGAAGCGGGTACTCTCTGGAACACTGGTGAGGGAGGACTGCACCGCACCCTCTACAAATACGGCAATAATACCATTGTCCAGGTAGCTTCCGGGCGCTTCGGCGTTCACGCCGAGTACCTGGATGCCGGCCGGGTCGTCGAGATTAAAATCGGACAGGGAGCCAAGCCCGGCATCGGCGGGCACTTACCCGGTGAAAAGGTAAGCAGCGAGGTATCGCTGACACGCATGATTCCCATGGGAACGGACGCTCTTTCTCCGGCGCCGCAGCACGATATTTACTCGATCGAAGACCTTTCCCAGCTTATCTACGCCCTTAAAGAGGCCACCAACTACAGCAAGCCGATATCGGTCAAGATTGCCGCGGTGCACAACTCGGCGGCAATCGCCAGCGGCATGGTCAGGGCAGGAGCCGATATCATCGTCCTGGATGGGCTGCGCGGGGCCACCGGCGCCGCTCCCAAGATTATCCGTGATAACGTCGGCATCCCTATCGAGCTGGCGCTGGCTTCCGTAGACAGCCGCCTGCGGCAGGAGGGCATCCGCAACCGGGCATCGCTGGTCATCTCCGGCGGAATCAGGAACAGCGGAGACCTCGCCAAAGCCATTGCCCTGGGGGCTGATGCCGTATACATCGGCACGGCGGCGCTCATCGCTCTGGGTTGCCACGTTTGCCAGCAGTGTCATACCGGCAAGTGTACCTGGGGCATCTGCACCACCGACCTCCGCCTGACCAAGAGAATCAACCCGGAGATTGGCGCCCGCCGTCTGGTCAACCTGCTCCGTGGCTGGAGCATTGAACTCAAGGACATTCTGGGGGGGCTGGGGGTTAACGCCCTGGAGAGCCTGCGCGGCAACCGCCTGCACCTCAGGGGCATCGGTCTTAACGAAAAAGAACTGGAAATACTGGGCGTCAGGATGGCCGGAGACTGAAGATGAAAGTGGTTAAAGAAGACACCGTAGTTAGTATTGATGCCGCCGGCATCTACTACCGGGAGCTTAATGCCATGCTCAGAGACGAGGTAGGCAAGGGTCAGCGGAAGTTTGAGCTGCGCAACGTCCACGGACAGAGATACATCGGCACCAACCTCAAAAAAGCGGTGGAGATTGATATTTACGGTACTCCCGGCAATGACCTGGGAGCCTTCATGGATGGTCCCCGGATCACCGTCCACGGCAACGCCCAGGACGGCTGCGGTAATACCATGAACAGCGGGGAGATAATTGTCCACGGTCACGCCGGAGATGTCGCCGGACTCTCGGCACGGGGCGGCAGGATATTCGTCCGTGATGATATCGGCTACCGCGCGGGTATCCACATGAAGGAGTACCAGGACCAGAAACCGGTACTGGTGGTAGGTGGCACAGCCCAGGACTTCCTCGGCGAGTACATGGCCGGAGGCATCCTGGTTCTGCTGGGGCTGACTCTGGCCTCGGGACAAAAACACCAGGCTGAATTCATCGGCACCGGAATGCATGGCGGGACTATCTACCTACGGGGAAGTGTTGAGGACTACCAGCTTGGCAAAGAGGTGGGGATAGGGGAAGTGGAGGAGAATGATTACCAGCTTCTTAGTAAGTACGTCGGCGAGTTTGCCGGTTATTTCGGCGGCGACGCGGCTGAAATATTGAACCATGATTTCATCAAGCTCTACCCGCGCTGGCTCAGACCTTACGGCCGGTTATACGCCTATTAGCTCACCGCTGTAAAGCGCCAGCGGACAACATTGAAGTTTATAATGTCCGATTCGCTATTCATGCCCCATTTCCAAGTATGATTTTAGCTGATTTCATGAACCCCATCCCCCTGTATCCCCCTTCCCCTCCGGGGAAGGGGGAGTTTTAAGAAAGAGGGACTTCGTCCCTCTTAAACGCCCTGACAGGGGATTTTCCGTTTCTTTAGTAGCCCGCATTGGAAGCATTCCGAAGCACACATGTTTTATCAAAGACACCACGAAGAATGAAAATACCGCCGACCAAGTGAACCATTCCGTGCCCTGGCCTGTCGCCAGGACAGGCTTGACACGGAATCCAGTTGAGTGAGATGACTGGATTCCGGTTCCCGTATCAGGTACGGGACAGGTTTCGCCGGAATGGTATTTTCGGAGCAACTTTTAGGTTAGTTTTGACCTTTGTGAGCCGAATTCGTCTCTCAAAACTGACCGCTCATTGTGATTACTCTCTGTGTTATAATTATATGTGGAGATGACAAAACGAGAGATATACGAAAAACTCAAGCGGGCTCCCGCCAACACCAGATTCGAGGAAATATGTAAAGACGCCGTTGATTTCGGTTTCATATACAAGGGTGGACAGGGTAGCCATAGGATATTTGTTAGACAAGGAACCAGAGAAATCCTGAATTTTCAAAACGTTAAAGGTATGGTAAAACCATATCAAGTCCGACAATTTATTAAGATAATCGAGAAATACAACCTTGCGGAGGATTAGGAAATGCCTGGTAAATATGCGATTGAGATATTCTACAGTGAAGAAGACAAGGGGTTTATTGCCATAGTTCCCGAGTTACCGGGGTGCTCGGCTTTTGGTGAAACTGAAGAAGAGGCGTTAAAGGAAGCTAAAGTGGCTATATCCCTGTGGCTAGAGACAGCGAAAAAAGAAGGAATACAAGTTCCAAAACCTCATGAAAAAGAGCTTCTAAAGAGCTTTATCGAGAGCAGGTCATAACTAATTCCGATATTTGGTAGGGCGGATTGGAAGCATTCCGAACTGGTATTTGAGAAGAAGGGGTTGATTCCAGATTTGCAGCATTACATGTTAGCTTTTGGTAATTAATCAATGACTATTCTGAATTGATTGACTATATTGATTTTTGACGTATCGCTGTAATATTATTCAAATAAGGTCACTTCGAACCTAAGTGTTCTGCAATTTCTGTATGTGGGAGGCACGACATGGAGTTTCAGACTATAGAACGTCTTATAGGTGTAATATCATCCGGATTGGCTGCAGTCGGCTCGCTCCTTCTGTCCGACAGACTAGAGGCTAAAGCTAAGCCAGGGGCATGGCTGATATTTGCTGGCTTCGTAATTTACGCGTTATGGAACAGTTACCTATTAAGCACTTTAACAGGCACTGTAGTTTTGGTTATTGTAATAGTCGGGTTACTGTGGGGATTACGGAAACATATATTTAAGAAGAGATAACAATGCAACAGAACCAAAGTTTAGGTTCTTCTCTTTATTGATTGACTGAGATGGCAGAGGAGAATAGAATATGGCTAGATTATCAAGCAGGAAATTAGTTATGAATAGACCGATAGCGCTTATACTGGTTGTATTATCGGTAATTTCTTATGTTCTACTTTTCTCTGGCTGTGATGCTAAAGAATACCGATTATCCACTTCAGTAGTTCCCAGTGGCGGTGGAACTATCAGCCCTTCAGGTGGCCCGTTTAAAGGTACAGTAACCCTTGTGGCAACTCCTAGCAAGTATTATACGTTCAAAGGGTGGGCAGGTGCAGCGTCAGGAAACGATAATCCCCTGACAATGAAAATGAATTCAGATAAACAAATAGTGGCTGAGTTTGAAAAGAAAACATTCAACCTCAGTGTGGAAACGGTTCCTTCCGGTGGTGGCACAGTTCAGCCAAAGACAGGCACCTTTGAAGCAGGAACTCAAGTTAAAGTCACAGCTACACCATCGGCTGGATACCGCTTTGACCGTTGGGGTGGCAGCATAACTGGAACTGCAAACCAAGCGAATATCCTCATAGATAGCGACAAAACCGTTATAGCTAGTTTTGTCAAACAGTATAGGCTAAGTTTGGCAGGCGAACCTATTGAGGCTGGCGGTGTTCCCGATGTCGCCGGTTTACATGATGAGGGAACGAAAATAGTACTTAACGCTACTCCTAATTTCCCTTATTATCCTAAGACCTGGGTAGGGGCTGATACCGACATTAATCCTACGACCGTGACGATGAATACTGACAAATCAGTCACCGTCATTTTTGAGCCAACTATTGAAGGCGAACCACAGAATATTTTTGGAAGTCTTTCTGCCGGACAGGTCAAAACGAATCCAACAGACTCAATTTCAATTGAGCTTAAACAGTACGAATGGGTTCAGGGAGAAATCATCCTGGACGTAAATCCGCCCATCTCGACTGTAATAAAGGACCCGAATGGTAAAGTAATAAAGGATTTCGGCTCCGTTAAGCAAGCAAACTTTTCATTTATGGCTGAGTTTGCAGGTCGGTACACAATTACTTTTACGAATACCAGCATATTCTGGAGTAACTACAATCTTACGTATACTATTTATCATTTACCTTAGCTGGAAGACGAAGACTTTTTAGCATTAAGGAATCCGGTTATATGTGTGATTCGTAGCAACATTCTAGTTGAAATGATGTCTATGAATCACACAACTGACATATCACCCTCACTTCTGACTCGGAAACCCTAGTTTTCCTAATATTTAAGGTTTCCTTCAATAACTGACACAGGGGTTTGAAATCAAAAGAACAGCATCCCGACTATGCCTCTTTCAATTCCAATTGGTAGAGCACGCTGGATTCGAACTGGAATGGGAGTCCTAAGAGGGGCTGGCGCCCCTCTTTCCTTTTCCTCCCCCTCTCCTTACCAAGGAGAGGGGGACACAGGGGGTGAGGTTCACAGAAATGAAGGACAAGGATCTCTCATTCAAAACAATAACCAACCAAACGCAAATAAAACCCCTGGCACCGGCTATTCAGCTTTTGCCGACGAGATGGTATAATAACTCCAATCAATCCGGCAGTCCACAAGGGGTAGAAAGTGCAAAGTTCCGGCTCAGACACAGAAAGAAAGATAATCGCCATTCTCAAGGTCTTGAGCGAATCCTCGGAACCACTGGGTTCAATTACCATTGCCCGCCAGCTGGAGCGCCACGGCATCTTCCTCAGTGAAAGGGCCATCCGTTATCACCTGCGTATCACCGATGAGCGGGGCTATACCCACCCACTGGGACGTGATGGCAGAATGCTCACCCCGCAGGGACTCGAAGAGCTAAAGATAGCCCTGGCTCCGGAACAGATAGGTTTCATCATTGAAAAGCTGGAGCTACTGGCTTTCCACACCACCTTTGACCCCGGGACACGTACCGGCCAGATCCCGATTAATACCTCGCTCATTAATAAGAAGGACTTTGACAAAGCGATGGCGGTGATGAGCGAGGTCTTCAAGGCAGGACTATGCGTCAGCGAAAAAATAGCCATCGCCCCGGGAGGAGAACGGCTCGGCTCGGTGGTCATCCCGGATAACAAGGTAGGCATCGGTACCGTCTGCAGCGTCGTCGTCAACGGGGTACTCCTCAAGGCCGGCGTCCCTATCGATTCCAGGTTCGGCGGAGTCCTTGAGGTCAGAGACCACCATCCACGGCGTTTCGTGGCTATTATTAACTATTCCGGCACCTCCATCGACCCCTCGGAGCAGTATATCCGCTCCCGGATGACCAGAGTTGCTGAAACCGCCCGCACCGGCACTGGCCGGATATTGGCCAACTTCCGGGAACTGCCCGCGCCGGCGAGGGCAATCGTCGAGGAAAAGACCACCCTGCTCAGGGAAGCCGGAATTAACGGTGTCTACTTGCTGGGTAATACCAGCGAGCCGGTCTGCCAGATCAGCGTCGGGCTGAATCGAGTGGGCATGGTCTTACTCGGCGGGCTTAACCCTACAGCAGCCGCCGCCGAGGCCGGAATTGAAATCGAGAACATCGCCGAGAGCGGTATGATTGATTTCCAGAAGCTGCGGAGTTTCCGGGACATCTAATCTAAGCCCGGCAACCGCCGTTTTGTCCGGTTTGATGATTATTACGGCCTGATAATACCCGAAGTGAGCCAGCAGAAATAGAGGCAGTAACCCGGATAGATACGGGCGCAGATTCAACCTTCTAATGGCTTTATTCATTATTCAGCGTTGATATTTAGCCTCATTTGAACTCAGCGTTCCCGTTCATTACCGGAAAGCTGGACTGATAGAAACAGGGCAAGGACACCGCGCTGGCTTTATCCCTCCGCTAACTTCTTCTTCAGGTAATCTATAACCGCCACCGGTGAAGGGTCAATCTGATACAGAAAGGCAAGGTAGCAACTGACATAATCGCCAAAAAGTACCAGGCTCATCATCTGACTTAGCGGACTGTTACCATCGGCATCAATAACCTCATAACCTACTTTAGCCTGGTCAAGCAACTGGCAGGTTACATCATAGCGGAGCTTGATTCTATCGAACAGGCTCGCCGACCGCAGTAGAACTACAGCTATCTGTGGCGCCAGTTCCTGCGGAAAATGGTAGCCGACCACGGCATTATGGTTCAGTTCGGGTAAGACCTCGTAAAATGACCAGGCTTTGGCATTCTCATTGAACTGGGTCTTCCAGCGGTGAGCTACCTCAGCCAGTACCCCGCCGCCGTACACCACCGGCAGGTGACGGTAAAGCCTCGTCGCCAGCCGCTTGGCCGGGTTGGCAGACAGGGGCACGTCCTCCTTGATTCTGGCTGACAGGCTGCGCATCACGCTTACCATCTCCGTCACATCCGCCGACTTATCAGCGATAAATCCCAGGCGCTGCAGAAAAGCCAGTACCGGCAGAAAGCTGAACGGCAGAGCCGCCCGCGGCGGCGCCTGGTAGCCAATACTAAGAACCGGCACGCCGTTTTGCCCGGCAATGTCTGCAAGGTCACCGCCAGTAGTAATCGCCAGCTTCCTGGCCGGAGTACGCAAGGCTTTATCAAAGGCGGAAAGGGTCTCTTCAGTCCTTCCTGAATAGCTGGAGGCAATCACCAGGGTCCGGGCATCAGTAAAAGCCGGCAGGTCATAGTCCCGGTGCACCAGCAGAGGCACCCTGGCTTCCGCGGTTGCCAGGCTCTTCAGCAGATCGCCACCAATGGCGGAGCCACCCATACCCAGAATGATGACCTTTTCAATCTGTGAATAATCTGACGGCAGGTCGAATTCCAGCGCCGTCCGCCAGGCCTGCTGGCATGATTCCGGCATCTTGCGCAGATGGACGAGCATGCCTTCCGCATCAAGCCGCTGGAAAAGATTCATATCATCTAAATTTTCTATTTCACTCACCTCCCGCTATTAAGTGCATGACTATATGATTATATAGTCAGTGCCGGGAATTCTCAACACTTGTTGTGGAGAAAAGACTGAATATAAACCAGTTACCAGCCGATGACAATTAAGGTATAATGTAATAATTCATAGACAATATAGCTGCGTGAGGTGGTACCGGTGACCGGAGCCAGAAGAAGCGCTAGAACCGCACAACACGAAAATGGCAACCATCGGGTCGTCATTGAAGGGGTAATCCCTGAGATTGATGACGGGCATTTTCCCATCAAACGGATTGTTGGCGACGAGGTATCCGTAGAGGCTGATATCTTCGCTGACGGCCACGATATTCTCCGCGCCGCTCTTTTATATCGCCGTGAGGATAATCCGCTATGGATTGAAACCCCCATGGAATCTCTGGTCAATGACCGCTGGCGCGGTTCTTTTCCGGTTACTGAACCGGGACGGTACCGCTATACGCTCACTGCCTGGGTTGACCGGTTCCAGACCTGGCGGCAAGACCTGGTCAAAAAAGTCGAGGCCAGGCAGGACGTTTCCGTAGACCTCCTGGAAGGAGCCAAGCTCATCGAGGAAGCCGGCCGGCGCGCCAGCCAGGACAACCGGCAAATCATGCAGAAATGGACGGATTTTCTCCGCTCCGGTCAGAAACCACAATCGAGCAAAACAAGGCTGGCGCTCAACAGCAAGGTGACGACACTGATGAACCGGTACCCTGACCGGAGGTCTGCTACTACTTACCACCGGGAACTGGCGGTGACGGTTGACCGGCAGCAGGCCCGGTTCAGTACCTGGTACGAGATGTTTCCCCGCTCCTGTGCCCCGGAACCCGGCAAGCACGGTACCTTTAGGGATTGCGAGGTTCGTCTGGCCTACATTGCAGAAATGGGCTTTGACGTGCTCTACTTTCCCCCCATCCACCCCATCGGCCACACCAACCGGAAGGGAAAGAATAACTCTCCCACGGCTGAACCGGGTGACCCCGGGACACCCTGGGCTATCGGTGCGGAAGAAGGGGGACACAAGGCAATCCATCCCTCCCTGGGCACTTTCGATGATTTCCGCAATCTCATCGCCCGGGCGCGGGAATATGGCATTGAAGTGGCCCTGGATATGGCCTTCCAGTGCTCGCCTGACCACCCCTACGTGAAAGAACACCCGGAGTGGTTCCGCTGGCGGGCGGATGGTACCATACAATACGCCGAAAACCCGCCCAAGAAATACCAGGACATATATCCCCTGGAGTTCGAGACCGGGCACTGGCGGGAGCTCTGGGAAGAACTGAAGAGTGTGGTCCTTTTCTGGATAGAACAGGGAGTCCGCATCTTCCGGGTAGACAACCCCCACACCAAACCATTTGATTTCTGGGAATGGCTGATCGGCGAGGTCAAAGAAGAGCACCCGGATGTGCTCTTCCTGTCTGAGGCCTTCACCCGTCCCAAGATTATGTACCGGCTGGCCAAACTGGGGTTCAGCCAGTCCTATACTTATTTTTCCTGGCGCAACACCAGGTGGGAGCTTACCCAGTACCTCACCGAGTTGACCCGGACCGGGCTGAGGGAGTACTTCCGCCCTAACCTGTGGCCCAATACCCCGGACATCCTCGGAGATTACCTCAGAGACGGCGGCAGGCCGGCTTTTATGACCCGGCTGGTACTGGCGGCTACCCTTGGGGCTAACTACGGGATCTACGGTCCCGCCTTCGAACTCGGTGAGAACCGCCGCAAGGATACCACCAGCGAGGAATATCTGGACTCGGAAAAATATGAGCTCAAGCACTGGGACATCAATCACCCCGCAAGCCTGAAGGACTTCATCACTGGCGTGAACCGCATCCGCCGCGAGAACCCGGCTCTCCAGGGTGACCTGAGCCTTCACTTCCATTCCGTGGATAATGACCAGCTCATCGGCTACAGCAAACGCACGGCAGATGCCTCGAACGTGATACTGGTTATGGTGAACCTGGACTATCGACATCAACAGTCGGGCTGGACTGACCTTTCCCTTGAGGAACTCGGGTTAGACCCCGGCAGACCTTATGCGCTGCATGACCTGCTGACCGGTAACAGCTACCGGTGGCAGGGTTCCCGCAACTATGTGGAACTCAACCCGCAAAGGATGCCCGCCCACATCTTTCAGGTGCAAAAAGAGGGTTAGCCATGATTAAATTTCAGGTATAGCATAATCTATAAAAGAGGTTTATTGATATGGTGACCGGTGATAAAAGGTACTTCTGGCGTGACGACGACCCCCTATGGTACAAGGATGCGGTCATTTATGAGCTTCCTATTCGCGCTTTTTATGATAGCGATAGTGATGGCACCGGGGACTTTCCCGGACTCACCGAAAAGCTCGATTATCTTCATGACCTGGGGGTTACCGCTATCTGGCTCCTTCCCTTCTACCCCTCCCCGTTTAAGGATGACGGCTATGACGTCTCTGACTACACCGGTGTCCACCCTTCCTACGGGACGCTTCATGATTTCAGGGTCTTCCTCAGAGAGGCCAATTACCGGGGACTGCGAGTCATTACCGAGCTACTCCTCAACCACACCTCAGACCAGCACCCGTGGTTCCAGAGGGCGCGGCGGGCTGCGCCGGGAAGCCCGGGACGCGACTTTTATGTCTGGAGCGATAACCACAACAAATACAAAGAAGCCCGCATTATCTTCAAGGACTTCGAAAATTCAAACTGGACCTGGGACCCGGTGGCCGGAGCCTATTTCTGGCACCGCTTCTACTCGCACCAGCCTGACCTAAACTACGATAGTTCTCTGGTACATCAGGCAGTACTACGGGTGATTGATTTCTGGTTCGGAATGGGAGTCTCCGGGATGCGCCTGGATGCCGTACCTTACCTTTACGAACGGGAAGGTACCGTTTGCGAAAATCTGCCGGAGACCCACGCTTTCCTTCAGGAACTGCGCCGGAAGGTAGATGGAAAGTTCCAGAACCGCATGTTACTGGCTGAGGCAAACCAGTGGTCTGAGGATGCCGTCGCCTATTTCGGCGACGGCGGGGAGTGCCACATGGCTTATCATTTTCCTCTCATGCCTCGTATGTTTATGGCTCTCCGGATGGAGGACCGTTTCCCCATTACCAATATCCTCCAGCAAACACCACCCATCCCACCCACGTGTCAGTGGACTCTTTTTCTGCGCAACCATGATGAACTCACCCTGGAGATGGTTACTGATGAAGAGCGCGACTATATGTACCGGGTATACGCTCATGACACACAGGCCCGGCTCAACCTCGGCATCCGCCGCCGTCTGGCGCCGCTACTCAATAATGACCGCCGGAAGGTTGAGCTGATGAATGCCCTTCTCTTCTCTCTGCCGGGAACGCCCATTATTTACTACGGTGATGAAATCGGCATGGGAGATAACATTTACCTGGGCGACCGTAACGGTGTCCGTACCCCCATGCAGTGGAGCACTGACCGCAATGCCGGATTCTCACGCAGCAATCCTCAGCGTCTCTATCTTCCGGTTAACATTGACCCGGAGTATCATTATGAAGCCGTCAATGTGGAAGCTCAACAGAACAACCGGGATTCTCTCCTCTGGTGGATGAAGCGCCTCATCGCCCTGCGCAAGCGCTTCAAAGCCTTCGGCCGGGGTAGCCTGAATTTTCTCCAGCCGGAAAACAGAAAGGTGCTGGCTTTCCTCCGTCACTATGAAGATGAGTGTATCCTGGTAGTGGCTAACCTCTCCCGCCTGGCGCAACACTGCAGTCTCAATCTCACCGAGTTTAGAGGCAGGACACCGGTTGAGGTCTTCGGACAGACAGAGTTTCCTGTCGTCGGAGAAGGGCCATATCCGCTAACACTGGGGCCATATTCCTTTTACTGGTTTTTCATGGAACCAGTAAAACCGGAACAGTTCGATTTAGGCAAAGCGCCACCGGAGATTACGGTGCCGACACTGACTTTGACCGGAGAGTGGAAAGACCTGTACAGACGGGGCACACGGCGCCTTTTTGAAACGGCTTTATTAAGCTATATCAAACAACGCCGCTGGTTTGGAGGAAAAGCGCGTAAAACAAGGTCAACCGAAATACAGGATATAGTTACCATACCCTTTGATAGCTCGGTAGCCCACTTTATCCTGCTACGGGTCGAGTACTCCGAGGGAGAACCCGAGACTTACCTGGTTCCGATTACCTTTGCTTCAGAAGAACAGTCAAGCCAGGTCATCAACGAGTCTCCTCAAGCCCTTATTGCTCATTTGAAATTGAGAAACAAAGGCAGTATTGCTGAGGGGGTTATCTACGATGCCGTATTTGACAAGAACTTCCGCGATGCCCTGCTTAAAGCCATAGGACGGTACCGCCGTTTCAAGGGCGAACAGGGAGATATTATCGCCTCTCACACACGCAATGTCTTCCGCCAGATACGCGGGCCGGTTGAACAATCCGCCGTGACGTCCGTTCTGCGCGGTGGAGAGCAAACCAACACATCGATAGTTTACGGGAACCAGTTCCAGCTAAAACTCTTCCGCCGCCTGGAAGAAGGAGTAAGCCCCGAGCTTGAGATTGGCAGATTTCTTACTGAAAAAGAGTCTTTTCCGAATGTAGCTCCCGTAGCCGGAGTTATCGAATATAAGTCCCGCCGGCAAGAATCACTGACCATGGGCATCCTGCACGGCTTCGTACCTAACGAGGAGGATGCCTGGAAATACACTCTGGACTCGCTGGGGCGTTACTTTGAAGAGGTACTGGCGAGGCCGGGAACCATAGCGCCAATGCCCGCCGGGCTCTCCCTGCTTGATATCTGTAACGACCCGGTCCCTCTCCTGGCTGCCGATGCTATCGGACCTTACCTGGTTTCCGCCCAGATTCTAGGCCAGCGCACTGCCGAACTTCATCTAACACTGGCCTCAGCGATAGACGACCCTAACTTTGTCCCCGAGCCTTTCTCGGTAACTTACCAGCGGTCCCTTTTCCATAGCATGAGAGGCTTCGCCATTCAAGTGCTGCAGCTATTGCGCCAGCGCATCAGATATCTGCCTGATGAAGTAAGGCCCGACGCCCAAAAGGTTCTCAATCTGGAGGACACTATTATGGGACGTTTCCAGGAGATTTCCAGACGTAAGATTACCGGTCTGCGTACCCGCTGCCACGGAGACTACCACCTGGGGCAGATACTCCATACCGGCAATGACTTCGTCATCGTTGATTTTGAAGGAGAGCCGGCGCGACACCTGGGGGAACGGAAAATCAAACGCTCGCCGCTGCGTGATGTCGCCGGTATGATACGCTCGTTCCACTACGCCGTTCACGTTGCCCTGCAGGGTCAGACGTCAACCGTACTCCGAACCGAAGACTTGCCGATGCTGAGAGAATGGGCGCAGGCCTGGTATCTCTGGGTCTCAGCTACCTTCCTTAAGTCTTATCTGGATTTAATGGCCAATACGCCGGTGCTGCCGCAGAGTCGAGAATCAATGAAAGTTATCCTGGATGCTTACCTCCTGGACAAAGCCATCTATGAAATAAACTACGAACTCAACAACCGGCCCGACTGGGTTACGGTACCACTCCAGGGTATCCTGCAGGTGCTGGAGGCCGCCGAGGAAGAGGAAAAGGAGGAAGCAGGCATAAAACCACTGGACAAAGAGACCGCAGGAGAAACGGCCCGGACTGCCGGTGAAGTCAGGCAGAAACCGGGAAAAACGACTGAATCAGCCGGGGGAAAAGAGAAGAGGGGCGAGAAGTGAACCCTGCCTCCGGAACCCGTCTTCTCCATCATCTGTCCCGCCTCTACGGGTTACAAACCGCTTACTATGACGTATCCCACCGCAGACAACCGGCTGCAACAGAATCACTGCTGGCCGCGCTCCGGTCACTGGGCGCCCCGCTAATGACCCTCCACGATATTCCGCTGGCCTGGCGGGAAAAGCGGCAAACACTGTGGCGGCAACCGCTTGAGCCGGTAACGGTATACTGGGATAACCGCCCGGCGCTGATACCGGTCCGGCTCCCGTCAACTGCGTCTGATACCACCCTGGACTGTCACCTCAAACTGGAGACCGGTGAAGAGCGGAGATGGCAACAGCCTGCCACCGGTATGCCCGTGGTTGACACCACTGAAATAGAGGGGATACGTTACGTAGCCAGTCAACTCACGCTGACCGGCAGGTTACCCCGGGGGTACCACCGGTTGATGGTAGAGATAGCCGGGGAAAAGCATGAGACCCTTATCATTTCAGCCCCCGTACAGGCTTATCTTCCCCCGTCAGGGCCGGAAGACAGGAGCTGGGGGGTCTTTCTCCCGTTATACGCTCTCCATTCCTCTGAGAGCGGGGGGGGCGGTAACTTTTCAGACCTGGAAGTTCTAACAGCGTGGGTAGCCGAAATGGGAGGGCAAACCGTAGCCACACTGCCCTTCCTGGCGACCTTCCCCGGTGATAACTTTGAGAACAGTCCCTATCTGCCGGTCAGCCGCCGGCTCTGGAACGAGTTCTACGTGGACATCAACAGCGTGCCCGAACTGGCAGAATGTCCTCCGGCACGGGCAATCCTCGAATCTACCCGCTTTCAGACAGAGCTTAGGGAACTGCAGGGTTCGTCCCTGGTTGACTATCCCCGCCAGATGGCGCTGAAGCGCCGTGTCCTGGAGGAACTGTGCCGCTACCTGTTCAGCGGGACATCCCGGCGCCTTGATGACCTCCGCCATTTTGCGGAGACACACCCGGCGGTTGCCGACTACGCCCGCTTCCAAGCTACCTTTGAGAAACAGCGCCTTCCGTGGCGGTCCTGGCCTCAACCCCTGTGCGATGGTACCCTGACTGAAAATGATTACGATGAGGCGGATGAACGTTATCACCTGTACGCGCAGTGGCTGGCCCATCAGCAACTGGAAAATGTCTCCCAGAGGGCTGACCAGAGAGGCGTCCACCTTTATCTCGACCTTCCCGTGGGAGTGCACCCCGACGGTTATGATGCCTGGCGGGAACTTGATATTTTTGTTCCGGATAGTTCAGTCGGTTCGCCCCCGGATCCCGTCTTCACCCGGGGGCAAGACTGGGCGTTCGCACCGCTGCACCCGGAAAAAACCAGGGAGCAGGGCTACTGCTATACAATCGCCTACCTGCGTCATCATCTCCGCTTCGCGCGTATTCTACGCATTGACCATGTGATGGGACTCCACCGCCTCTTCTGTATCCCCGGCGGAATGGAACCCCGGCAGGGGGTCTACCTGCGCTACCCGGCTGAAGAACTCTACGCTATTCTGGCTCTGGAGTCGCAACGTCATCAGGCTATCATCGTTGGTGAAGACCTGGGAACCGTACCCCCGTACGTCAAGCCCGCGATGAAGCGGCACGGCCTTCAGCACATGTACGTGCTGCATTACCAGCTAGCCGCTAATCCGCGTAAAGTACCGCCGCCACCATCACACAATTCGGTAGCCAGTCTCAATACCCACGATATGCCCCCTTTTGCCGCCTTCTGGCAGGAAACGGATATCCCGGAAAGGCTCAGGCTAGGGCTGCTGGACAAAGCCAGCGCCCGGGCAGAACGGCAAAACTTCCGGAACATGAAAAAAGCCCTGTCCGCTTTCTTGCAGAAGAGAGGCTGGCTCCAACCGAATGCCGAAGGTGATGTCCTCAGCATACTCAGGGCTTGCTTATCATTCCTGGCGGACAGCCAGGCACGAATCGTCCTGGTCAACCTCGAAGACCTGTGGCTGGAGACACAGCCCCAGAATGTGCCCACTACCCGGAGGGAATACCCGAACTGGCAAAGAAAAGCGCGTTACAGGTTCGAGGAGCTTTGCCAAATGCCCGAGGTACTTGGTACACTGAATATAGTGAACAGACTGCGCAAACAAGAGAGCGGAGATAATGACTGAAATAGAAAGGCATGATAGACCCGACCAGAACCCGGAGGCAACAATCCAGGATCAGGGGGTATCCTCAGGGATAACCCTCATCAGCGATGATGACCTTTATCTCTTTAATGAAGGCTCTCATTTCCGTTTATACCGGAAACTGGGCGCTCATCCGGAGACCGTTGGCGGCCAGCCGGGGACTTATTTTGCCGTCTGGGCGCCTGACGCCAGGATGGTCTCGGTCATTGGCGATTTTAATGGCTGGAACCGGGAAAGCCACCCCTTACGCCCCAGAGGCCAGTCAGGAATCTGGGAAGGGTTCATTCCGGGAATCGGTAAGGGCGCTCTCTACAAGTACCACATCGCTTCCCGCTACCGGGGCTACCGGGTAGACAAAGCCGACCCTTTCGCCGTTTTTGATGAAGTAGCACCAAAGACCAGCTCCATAGTCTGGGACCTCGATTATGACTGGGGAGACCGGGAATGGATGGAGAAGCGGCACTCCCGAAACCGGCTTGATGGCCCCATATCCATCTACGAGGTGCACCTGGGGTCATGGAAACGCGTACCCGACGAGGGTTACCGGTCTCTTTCCTACCGGGAAATGGCGCCCCAGCTCGCCGAGCACGTGCAGCAGACCGGTTTCACCCACGTACAACTGCTGCCGGTGATGGAGCACCCTTTCTTCGGCTCCTGGGGATATCAGACTACCGGCTATTTCGCCCCCACCAGCCGTTTCGGCACACCCCAGGACTTTATGTACCTGGTCGATTACCTCCACCAGCACGGAATCGGGGTAATCCTGGACTGGGTACCCTCACACTTCCCCACCGATGAATACGGGCTCGCCTTCTTCGATGGTACTCACCTCTACGAACACTCTTACCCGGAAAAGGGATTTCACCCTGACTGGAAGAGCTACATCTTCAACTACGGACGTCCCGAGGTGCAGAGCTTCCTCATCAGCAGCGCCATCTTCTGGCTGGACAAGTACCACGCCGACGGGCTGCGCGTTGACGCCGTCGCTTCCATGCTCTACCTGGACTACTCAAGGAAAGCTGGCCAGTGGATGCCCAACAAGTACGGCGGCCGGGAAAATATCGAGGCTATATCTTTCTTACGCCGGTTTAACGAAGAAGTCTACAAGCAATACCCGGATGTACAGACGGTAGCTGAAGAATCCACCGCCTGGCCTATGGTCTCCCGACCGACCTACCTGGGCGGCCTGGGTTTTGGCCTGAAGTGGGACATGGGCTGGATGCACGATACCCTGCAATACATATCACGCGATCCCATCCACCGTAAATATCACCAAAATGATTTGACCTTCCGTATGATTTACGCCTTTCACGAGAACTTCGTGCTGCCCCTTTCTCATGATGAGGTGGTACACGGCAAGGGATCACTGCTGGGCAAGATGCCCGGTGACAACTGGCAAAAGTTCGCCAACCTGAGACTCCTCCTGGGCTATATGTACACCCAGCCCGGCAAGAAACTGCTCTTCATGGGCACCGAACTGGGGCAATGGAGCGAGTGGAACCATGACGGCAGCCTGGACTGGTATTTGCTCGAATACCAGCCCCATGCCCAGGTCCAGCAGTGGCTGAAGACACTGAATCAGGTCTACCGTAACGAACCGGCGCTGCACGAGGTCGATTTTGACCCGGCCGGGTTCGAATGGGTTGATGCCAGTGACGCCTTGCAGAGCATCATCAGCTTTATCCGCAAAGGTAAATCAACCGGCGATATTCTACTGGTCATCGGCAACTTCACCCCGATGACCCATTTTAACTACCGGGTGGGTGTGCCACGCGGTGGTTCCTGGACGGAAATCCTGAACAGCGACGCCGGGGAATACGGCGGCAGCGGACAGGGCAACCCGGCAACGGTAGAAGCGCAGGAAATTCCAACGCACGGCCGTCCCTATTCCCTCGAAATCACAGTGCCGCCGCTGGCCGTGACCTTTTTTAAGAGCCAGGGATGAACACCATGAATACCTCCGTCCGCCTGGGGGCAACATATCTGGGGGAAGGCCGCTGCCATTTCCTGGTCTGGGCTCCCCTGATTGAAAAGATGGATATACACATAATATCCCCGGAAGAACGGCTACTATCTTTAACTAAAGACGCTCAGGGCTATCATCAGGCGATTGTTCGTGGAGTGGAACCGCACAGCGAGTACCGCTACCGGCTTAACAGCCGGCAGGAACGCCCCGACCCGGCATCCCGCTATCAGCCTCAGGGTGTCCACGGCCCTTCCCAGGTAACAAGCTCTGATTTCCCCCGGGAGGACGGCAACTGGTCCGGGCTGCCCCTGGCAGAGTACGTTATCTACGAACTCCATACCGGCACTTTTACAGAGGAGGGGACTTTTGATGCCATCATTCCCCGTCTGGACGAGCTTAAAGACCTGGGCATTACCGCACTGGAACTGATGCCCGTCGCCCAGTTTCCGGGTGAGCGCAACTGGGGTTATGACGGCATCTATCCCTTCGCGGTGCAGAACTCTTATGGAGGCCCGGAGGGACTTAAGCGACTGGTCAATGCCTGTCACCGCAGCGGGATGGCGGTAGTGCTGGACGTGGTTTATAATCACCTTGGCCCGGAGGGGAACTCCCTGGCTGATTTCGCGCCCTATTTCACTGACCGCTACCGGACTCCCTGGGGAGCCGCCCTCAACTTCGACGGACCTTATAGTGACGGGGTGCGCCGCTTTTTCATTGAAAACGCCATCTACTGGCTCGCCGAATTTCGCATTGACGCCCTGCGCCTGGATGCGCTCCACGCCATACTGGACATCTCGGCTTATCCCTTCCTGGAAGAACTGTCCGCGGCATTTCACAAAGAGGCGAATACCCGGCAACGAAACGCCTATCTCATCGGCGAGAGTACCGCCAATGATGCCCGCCTTATCCGCTCGCCGGAAACGGGAGGCTACGGACTGGACGCCCAGTGGAACGATGACTTCCACCATGCTTTGCATGTGCTGCTCACCGGAGAGCGGCAGGGATACTATCAGGACTTCGGGCAGCTCCGGCACCTGGCCAAGGCGTTCCGGGAAGGGTTTGTTTACTCCGGCGAATACTCACTGTACCGCCAGCGCCGGCACGGCGTCTCCTCCGCGGACATCCCTGCCGATCGCTTTGTTGTCTTCTCACAGAACCACGACCAGGTCGGCAACCGCGTGCAAGGCGAACGACTGAGTAAACAGGTCTCCTTCGAAGCGCTCAAGCTGGCAGCCGGTGTTACCCTGCTCTCGCCGTTCCTGCCCCTCCTCTTCATGGGTGAGGAATACGGGGAGACAGCCCCTTTCCCCTACTTCGTCAGCCACTCAGACCCCGAGCTGGTGGCGGCGGTACGGAAAGGTCGCCATGAAGAGTTTGCCGCTTTCCAGTGGCAGGGCGAGTTGCCTGACCCACAGGATGAAGCCACCTTCCGGCTCGCCAGGCTCAACCATGACCTGCGCGGGAAAGGCCAACACCGTGTCCTGCTCGAATTCTATAAAGAACTGCTTAGACTCCGCCGTGAGTCTCCTGCCCTGTCCAACCCGAGCAAGGATACCATGGAAGTGCAGAGCTTTGAGGAAACCGGACTGCTTCTGGTACGCCGCTGGCATGAAGACAATGAGGCCGTCATGATTTTCAGCTTCAACCGGGACCGGATGTCAGCCACGATACCTGTACCCGCCGGACGCTGGCAAAAAAGAATGGACTCAGCGGAGAAACGCTGGCTGGGAGAGGGGAGTATTTTACCGGCATGGCTTGACTCAGAGGGAGAGAGCGCCCTTACTTTCAGCCCCTGGGAGCTGGTGCTTTTTCAAAAGGAGTTTTAGATGGAACGTTACATTTGCATCCATGGCCACTTTTACCAGCCGCCACGGGAGAACGCCTGGCTGGAATACGTTGAGATGCAGGATTCCGCCTATCCTTACCATGACTGGAATGAACGTATCACCGCCGAGTGCTATGCGCCCAACACCGCATCTCGCATTCTGGACAGTGAAGAATATATTGCGCAGATAGTAAACAACTATACCAAGATAAGTTTTGATTTCGGGCCAACATTACTCTCCTGGCTGGAAGTGAATGCCCCTGATGCCTACCAGCTTATCCTGGATGCTGACCGTGAGAGCCAGCAAAAATTTTCCGGACACGGTTCAGCCATGGCACAGGCATATAGCCACATGATCATGCCCCTGGCCAACCGCCGTGACAAATATACCCAGGTGGTATGGGGAATCCGGGACTTTGAGCACCGCTTCGGGCGCCCGCCGGAAGGGATGTGGCTCCCGGAAACGGCGGTGGACCTGGAGACCCTGGATATCCTGGCCGAACACGGAATCAAGTTTACCGTCCTGGCGCCTAACCAGGCCAAACAGGCAAGGAGGATTGGCACCAGGACATGGCATAGTACCGAAGGCGCCACCATCAACCCGACAAGACCTTACCGTGTCAACCTGCCCTCGGGCCGGACGCTGGGCCTCTTTTTTTATGACGGGCCTATTTCCCGCAGTGTCGCCTTTGAAGACCTGCTCAAAAACGGGGGGGATTTTGCCCGGTGTCTCACCGGCGCCTTCTCTGAGAAACAGACCGTGCCCCAGCTTGTCCACATCGCCACTGACGGGGAAACTTTCGGACATCACCACCGCTTCGGGGATATGGCGCTGGCCTACGCACTCTCCTATATTGAAGCCAACGACCTGGCGCGAATCACCAACTACGGCGAATTCCTGGAAAACCACCCGCCCGCTCATGAAGTAGAGATAATCGAGAACACCTCCTGGAGTTGCGCTCACGGGATTGAGCGCTGGCGGAGCGACTGCGGTGACAATGCCGGTAGAGACCCGAAATGGAACCAGGCATGGCGGGCTCCACTGCGTGAGGCATTTGACTGGCTGCGCGATACGGTAGCGCCCCGGTATGAGGAAAAGGCACGCCAGTTTTTCAATGACCCGTGGGCAACCCGCAATGATTACATCGAAATAATCCTTGACCGCTCCCCGGATAAAATTCAGCGTTTCTTCAATGAGCACGCCGGCCGCGAACTGAGCGAGTCCGAGACGGTAACCGCCCTCAAGTTTCTGGAGCTTCAGCGTCACGCCATGTTGATGTACACAAGCTGCGGCTGGTTCTTCGACGAGGTATCCGGCATTGAGACGGTGCAGGTTATCCAGTACGCCGGACGGGCTGTCCAGCTCGCCCAGGAACTATTCGGTGATAAACTGGAAGCTCATTTCCTGGAACGTCTCGAACTGGCCAGGAGCAACCTCCCGGTTCACCGCGACGGCAGGCATATCTACGACAAATTCGTCAAGCCCGCCATGATTGACCTGACCAAGGTCACCGCTCATTTTGCCATAAGCTCCTTATTTGAGGAATATGACAAGCAGGCTGAAATTTACTGCTACCAGATCAACCTTGATGACTACCAGAGCTTCACCGCCGGTAAACCGAGGCTGGCGGTGGGGCAGACCACGGTAACATCAGCGATAACCCGGGAATCAACCACCACCAGTTTCGGGGTATTACACCTCGGCGACCACAACGTCAATGCCGGCGTCCGCGAGCATCGCGGAGAAGAAGCCTATCAGGAAATGGTACAGGAATTGACGCGGACCTTCTCTGAAGCCGACTTCACCGGGGTCATCCGTCTCCTCGACAAGCACTTCGGCGCTTCCACCTACTCAATTAGAAACCTCTTCCTGGATGAGCAGCGGAGGGTACTGGACAACATCCTCCAGTCTGCCCTCGCCGACATTGAAGCGGCCTACCAGCAGGTATACGAGCGTCACTACCCGCCGATGCGCTTCCTCTCCGAGCTGGGCAACCCGATCCCAAGGAGCTTTCAATCTGCCGCCGAGTTTATCCTCAATAATGGCTTGCGCCGGGCACTCAGCGCCGACTCTCTGGATATAGAGCGCATCAAGAATCTTCTGGATGAAACGCAGACCTGGAAAGTGGAGCTTGACAATGAAGGGCTGAGCTACCTCTTTCAGCAAACCCTGGAAAGGATGATAGCCGGACTCGTGGCCAACCCTGAAGACATCGCCTTATTCAACAAACTATTAACGGCGGCGGAAATGCTGCGCTCGCTCCCTTTCCCCGTAGACATCTGGAAGGTGCAAAACCTGTACCATAAAATGCTCCATTCCACATACCCGGAATTCCAGAAAAATGGACAGCAGGGGGATGCAGCGGCTGCGGAATGGCTTGATCGGTTCGTCTCCCTGGGACAACAACTTTCCATACGGGTCGGTTAGATGATTGACCTGAGATTACCTGCCGCCACCTACCGGCTCCAGTTTAATCGCCAGTTTCGCTTGAAGGATGCCATCAAACTGGTACCCTACCTGTTCCGGCTGGGGATCTCAGACCTCTACGCCTCCCCCGTCTTCCAAACCCGCCCGGGGAGCCCGCATGGCTACGACGTCACCGACCCGACACACCTGAACCCGGAACTGGGCACAGAGACGGATTTCGAGGCACTGAGCAATACGCTCAACGACCAGGGGATGGGGCTGCTGCTGGATATTGTCCCCAACCACATGGCAGCCAGCCCGGAGAACCCGTGGTGGCTGGACGTATTGGAGAATGGCACAACCTCTCCTTACTCCGGCTTCTTCGATATTGACTGGAGCGCCGGGGAGGGCAGGGTATTGCTGCCAATTCTCAACAGCCCTTTCCGGGAAGCCCTGGAAAACCGGGAGTTAGTCTTAACCATCGAGGATGCGGGTATTTTTGTCTATTATCATGATTATCGTTTACCGGTATGCCTTGAATCCTGCCGGCTGGTCATCGGTCACCGGCTAGATACGCTGGAGGCAACATCCGGCTCCAAGCACCCCGATTTCCAGCATTTAGAACGTCTCATAAGTGAAGTACAGTCACTGCCCGCTCTTGACATGGATAGCGAGTGCTACCGGAAAAAGCAGGCATTAAAAAAATCGTTGCTAAGCCTGATTACAAGCTCGCCCCGGATAAAGACCTTCCTCCTGGAGAACATCAGCCTCTTCAATGGCAGGAAGAGAGAGCCGGAAAGCTTCGGGCTACTGCGTAATCTACTGGAGAAGCAGGTCTACCGGCTGGCTTTCTGGCGGACAGAGAGAGAGCGCATCAACTACCGCCGTTTCTTTGACATCAACGACCTTATTGGTCTCCGCGTCGAGGAGACAGCCGTATTTGAAACCACCCACAGCCTTGTCCTGAAACTGGTTAGAGAAGGCAAGGTCTCCGGCTTGAGAGTCGACCACATCGACGGCCTCAAAGACCCCTTCCAGTACCTCTCCCGTTTACAGCAATACATCTCCGGAGACGGGACTGAAATTAGACCCTCCCCCCGCTTTTATGTTGTCGTCGAAAAGATACTGAGCGGTGACGAAACCCTGCCCAAGGAATGGCCCGTCTCCGGCACCACCGGCTATGACTTCGCCAGCCTGGTCAACTCTCTCTTTGTGGACTGGAAGAGGGCACAGGCACTGGACGAGATTTATCACCGCTTTACCGGCTTGAACGTGCCCTTTATTGACGTCGTCTACCGGAAAAAGAAGCAGGTGATAAAAGAGCTGTTCCCCGGTGAAATAAACTCATTGGGACAGCAGTTGGCTCACCTGGCGCATCAGCATAACGGGAATTCTCGCTTCTCATTTCAGGAATTAACCGGGGCGCTCACCGAGGTTACCGCCTGCCTGCCCGTCTACCGCACTTACCTGCCTACCCCGCCCGTATCCCCCCACGACCGGCGATACATAAAACAGGCCGTGGCTGAAGCCCGGCGGCGGAACCCGCATATGGAGAGTGACGCTATCGACTTTCTGCAGCGCGTCCTTACCCTGGACTTCCCCACTCAAATCAAGGCCCGTGAGCAGCCGGAATGGCTGCGTTTTGTCCTGCGCTGGCAACAGCTTACCGGAGCGGTTATGGCCAAAGGCTACGAAGATACTGCCCTCTACTCATATAACTCCCTGCTTTCCCTTAACGAGGTAGGGAGCCAGCCAGAATCGCCGGGCCTATCCGCTGGTGACTTCCATCAACGCAACCTCGCACGATTGGAACACTACCCCGACACACTCAACGCTACCTCTACCCATGACACCAAGCGCAGTGAGGACGTCAGGGCCAGAATCAACGTACTATCCGAGATGCCAGCAGAATGGGAAAGCCGCCTGAAACGGTGGCGGCAGTGGAACCAGGCTAAAAAACTTGCCGTAAATGAGATGCCGGTTCCGGAGCCGAACACGGAAATACTGCTTTACCAGACAATGCTGGGCGCCTGGCCTCTTGCCCCGGATGAGATACCAGGGTTCAAGGAACGCCTCAAGGCTTACCTGGTCAAGGCGGTCAGGGAGGCTAAAGCCCGCACCAGCTGGCTCTCCCCTGACCTGGACTACGAGAACGCTCTCATCCAGTTTATCGATTCTATCCTGGAAGAAGACTCAGGAAGAAATCCGTTCCTGGAGGACTTCCTGCGCTTTGAGAAAACAATAGCCTTTTACGGGGCCTTAAATTCTCTGGCCCAGGTTTTGCTCAAGATTACCCTGCCCGGAATCCCTGATTTTTATCAGGGGACGGAACTATGGGATTTCAGCCTTGTCGACCCGGACAACAGACGGCCCGTCGACTTCACAAAGCGCCGGGAACTGCTGGATAGTCTTATCCGGCAAGAAGCTGACGGGCAGCCAGCGCTGCTCCGGCAGATGCTGAGTTCCTGGCAGGACGGCCGGGTGAAACTTTATGTCACCTGCAAGGCGCTGAATACCCGCAAATCCCTCAGAGAAGTCTTCCAGCGAGGGCAATATATCCCGCTCCAGATTAATGGACAGAATACGGAACACGTATTTTCTTTTGCCCGGCGCGAAGAGGATATGTGGGTTCTGGTGGTTGTCCCCCGGCTGCTGAGCGGGCTGGTCCTGGCTGATGTGCTGCCACTCGGCGAGCCCATCTGGGAGAATGACCGGCTACTTTTTCCCCCGGATATGCCCGGACAGTGGGCAAGCGTTTTCACGGGTGAAACCTTAAGAGCTTCGACCGGAGAAAAGGATCTGCCTCTGGCTGATATACTGCGCCAGTTTCCCCTGGCCCTCCTGGTCAGCCGCTAGCCAGTGCTATTCACGTGGTTGCACAGCCGTACGGTACATGCGCTCCGCGTATTCTTTGAGCATGCGCCGCGTGCAAAAGACCGGCGCGATGGAACGTATTGATTCTTTGACCATGCGCATCCAGGCATCGGGCACGCCACTGCGGTCTCTCGAGTAGTACATGGGCACAATCTTTTCTTCCAGCATACGGTAGAGCGCCTCAGCATCCGCCGCATCTTCTTTCTCAGCACTAATCGCTTCAGGTCCATCCCCGAGCGCCCAGCCGTTGCTGCCGTTGAACCCTTCGTCCCACCACCCGTCACGGACACTGAGGTTGAGCACACCATTCAGTGCCGCCTTCATCCCGCTGGTGCCGCTGGCTTCCTGCAGACGCCGTGGTACGTTCAGCCAAACATCCACTCCGTGAACCAGGTAATGCGCGATATGAATATCGTAGTCCTCGATGAAGACGATTCGTCCCCGCCAATTATGGTCTGTAGCCCGATTATACACCTGTTGGATCAGGCGTTTAGAGGCCAGGTCAGCAGGATGAGATTTGCCGGCAAAGAGTATCTGGACCGGATGATATTCGTTATTGATGATTCGCTTTAAGCGTTCAACATCCTGAAAAATAAGGGCTGGACGCTTGTACTCGGCAAAACGACGCACAAAGGCTATGGTCAGCGCCTCCGGGTTAAGGAAGGCACCCATCGCCAGCACCTGCGACCAGGGAACATCATCTTCTATCCACCGGCTCCGCATACGCTCCCGAACGGCGCCAACCAATTTGTTCTTCAGCCGCTGACGGACAGCCCAGAGCTTCTCATCCGGGATACTGAGTACCCCTTCCCACATCTTACTATCGTCCTGGTCTCTCATCCAGTCTTTACCGAGGTACTCATCAAAGAGACCGCACATTTCCCGGGCAATCCATGATGGGGCATGAACTCCGTTGGTTACATGAGATATCGGAACCTGGTCTTCGGTGGCTTCCGGCCAGAGCCGCCGCCACATCCGGCGGGTAACTTTTTCATGCAACTGACTCACCCCTGAGCGCTGGTTAGCCATCCTTAAAGCCAGTGCCGTCATATTAAAAGACTGGCCATCGTAGCTGCTCCGTTGTCCCAGTTGAAGGAACTTTTCCCGGTCGATGCCCAGAGCTTCCCAGTAGTGCCGGAAATACCTCTCCATCATCGCCGCCGGGAAAACATCGTGACCGGCTAAGGCCGGGGTATGGGTGGTAAAAACGGTCTTCGCCTGTACACTGCGCACAGCATCGACGAAGTTCATTCCGCTTATCACCGCTTCACGGACACGTTCCAGCATCATGAAGGCGGTATGCCCCTCATTACTGTGCCAGATTGAGGGCTCAATACCCAGCGCCCGCAGCACCCTGACGCCGCCAATCCCGAGCACGATTTCCTGCTGCAGGCGCAGCTCCGGGTCGGCGATGTAAAGTCGCGCCGAGAGAGCACGATGATGAACAGGGTTAGTTTCGAGGTTAGTATCCATCAGATAGACACTGGTGCCGCCGACATTAACCAGCCAGACCCCGATATCGAGAACAACCTCACCCAGTTCCACTTTCGCCACCGAGACACCGCCCTGTGGCGAAAGGACCCGGGTGACAGGTGCCTCACCAAAATCAAGCTGGTGGTATATCTCTTCCTGCGTGCCATCGGGCAGGATATGCTGGTGGAAGTATCCCTGAGGATACATAAAGCCAACGGCAATAAGTGACATACCGAGGTCACTCGCCTCCTTGCAGATATCACCGGCCAGGACACCCAGCCCGCCGGCATAAATCGGCAGGGAGTTGTGTATCGCATATTCCATGGAAAAAAAGGCCACCGGGCACTCCCGAAGGTTGGGACAATCATTAGCAACCCAGGTATTTTTGGCGGCCATATCCACATCAAAAGCTGACATTACAGAGTCATAGAGAGCCAGAAAGGAACGGTCAACAGCCGCCGCATGCAGCGTATCCTGACTTACTTCACGCAGTTCCTTTATCGGGTTATGACCGCTCTCTCTCCAGAGCGGGTAATCCAGGGCACGGAACAACGTGCGGGCATTTTCATGCCAGCTCCACCATAAATTATTGGCTAGCTCATCAAGCCGGTTAATGCGCTCGGGCAACTTCGGAGATGTCATCTTAATTCCTGAAAATATCTATAAGCTTACAATATAATCGTTGCCTTTTCTTGTCAAGGCCTCCGGACAAGCCGCCACCAGTCTGCTAAGGACAATCTAACCCTTAGACTGAGCCTGGAGGTGCCCCGATAAGAAAGGCACCTCCGGCAACCACAAGCACGCTAACTTTCCAATTTTCGGCATATAGCCGACTTGTGCCCAAATTTCCGTAGTTCAAGGAGGTATCCGTAAGTGAAAGGTATGAAAACTAATAAATCTCGGTCTATCCGCCCTGCCGGGTATCCCCCGGAATGGAGTAGGGGGTCACCACCCCCTGGGGCTTATAGAGGAGGTGCTGAAATGATCGCATAGCTAACCGTCTCACGGCGATAGATATGAATGCCAGCTATGCAGAACATGAGTCTCATGCCTGCTTAGCTGTGCAAACCACCCAAAGTAACCAGAAAAAGGAGGAACAATGACAGACGAAAACCAGAACGAAGAAAACCTGGGTCAGGAAGTGGACGAACTGCTGGAAGAAGGTTTCAGCCAGAAAGAAATCGAAGCCCGTGGCTACTCACCATCCTTGGTCAGACAACGTATCCGCAAAAGGGTGAAAGCGGGCAAGGAATCGTTTCCCACATCAGTGGGGAAAGACGGTTCACTAGCTATCCGCAAGGAGAAGGAATCGGTGCTGCCCGAGTGGCTGGAGACCGATGTTGCCGAAATCTTCGACGGCAATATCAGGGACCGGAAGATATTCATGGCCGGGATGAGTGTGCCGCTTATGGGACTCAGGATGTTCAGCGAGACCATCAAGCCGCTGACCGACCTGTTGTCCACTTGGCAAAGAGGCCAGGCAGAGGCCGCCAGAGCCGTCCAAGGCAGCGGCGTCGAGGTTGCCCAGATGGCTGCTCAGCAGGCGCTAAATGGGGCTATGCCTCACTTCATGTCGGCGGTCAAGGATACCAGTAATGCCAGCTCCCCCAACCCGTTCGCTTCGATGATGACCAGGGTATTCGAGCCTATCCTCCAGCAGACGATGCAGCAGATGATGGGCGGGTTTGGCATGCCCGGTATGGGCATGATGCCGCCAGTCGGACAGCCGGTGGCAGGTCAACAACCTACTACGCAGGGCACACAGCCCGGAACACATCCCGGCGGTGGCCGGGAAATAAGTAAAGATGAATTCGAGGAGGCATGGAAATGATGAACTTTGACGAAATGATCAGACAGGGACAGGAGCAGTCTGCCAACTTGGTCGAGAGTGGGCAACTGCTCATCAGCGTGGAACCGGAGAACCTACGGGCGCGCATTATTCTGCGCAACGTAAAGCCGGAGGCATCCGCTCCCCAGGTAATGAATTTCCTGACCATGGTTCTGACCGTGGGGGCGCAGATGATGCGCCTCGAACCGATAAACAGCTCTCGCAGTACACAGGAGCAAGGAGGTAGGGAATGAACAAGGACAACATCATCGAGACGTTCAAAGCCTTGATGCCGCTCGCCGTCACCTCAATGATGATGGAGACATTCAAAAAGCATGAGTGGCAGTGGAAACTCGCCGACCACATGAATGCTGTGTTTTTACTGGTTACACTGCCAATGGTTGACGGCATGATTCGGGCGCTTGTCGGGCCGGAACTGGAGAAGAGAGGGTTAAACCCGCTCCAAGACTGGCACTGGCAGGCGTTCCGTCAGGAGACAGAGGCTAAGGCTGGTTTCATGACCTGGCGCGACGAGTTTGAAAAGATGTGCCGTGAGGCCGCCGAGCGCGAGATAATCCGCAGATTCGTCTGGGAAGGAGAGTAATCGGAAATGGAGCTTCGACCCACCCGCGGTGGCTTTGCGCGTCCCTTCGGCGCCGGCTGGTTTATCCGTGAGTATCTCCTGGGTAACGGACCGGAAGGCTCTACCAGGATTAACCCCGAGCGTGGCGCTCCCCAGTCGGACATCAACTACGAGTACAAGGTCTCCCTGGCCACGGCTACGGCCCGAACCCGGGCTGAAAAGAGAATCAGTAACCTGGTGCTCGCTGGAGAGGATGTAACCGAGGAACTCGCGGAGAAGATATACCAGCAGGAGTTGAAGAAGATATCCCACAAGTTCACCCGCATGCGGTATCATTCTTTCCTCAAGTATTTCGGGACGCTTAAAAAACTGGGGTGGGTCGAAGCAACTTCGGAAACGGAGAACTCGGCGATGCAAGACCATTATCCGGAAGCGCCGGACAGGATTTACTACCGGTTGACTGAGGCCGGTCGGAAAGCCACTGATGATGAGTGGTCAAACCCGCTTTATACCATGTATCCTGAAATCGGGGCAAACCACAAATCACGGAACACCGGCTGGCCTCACCGGAAGGTGCAGAGGGATAGCCGGGGGTAGGTGCTCAGGGACGTTATAACTCATTCTAGTTGTCAGCACCCACCAAGAAGGGTCTATAATACCCCTAAACCATGGTTTAGGAGGTTATCAATAAAGTATCCAGAGATATTATGGAGGAGAAACTGAGTATGTTTAAGATTGGTGACAGAGTTGAAATCAAAGGTGGAAGCCATAAAGGTCAAAAGGGAACTATAAGAAGGAGATGCAAAATATCTAATCCACCAGAACCTCAAGAAAATGGATGGGAAGTCGAATTGTCATACGGCGCATACAAATTTTATGAAGAACAATTAAGAAAAACAACCGATTGAATACAAGATAGCAACTAAGAATGAGTAAAACCCTCAGGGACGCAGATTTGAGACCTAGCGGATTATTTTAACGGTTACTCCAACTGAAAGCCCCGTCCAAGCCCTGTCTGCGGTGAGTGCGACTACTCCTAGCATTTTAGCTAGGCTAAGGCAAGCCCGGTCACCTAAAGAAATACCCATGTCTTGAGTAGAGGTACGGAGTAATCCTGCTTGATAGGACTGTTCCTCATCAAAAGGCACAATGTCCAGTCCAAGCGGTTGTATAGCCTGGCGAACCGCTTTCTCCGGCATGCCTGCATCGCAAAGCTTGGCGATAACTTCGGACAGGTTGACTGCGCTGATGACTCCACCAAGGAGGGTTTCAGTCACGATGTCGGCACCCTGTTCAGCGTTCAGAAGTGCCAGCAATGCTGAGGCATCTATTACTGTTTTAGGCACGAGCCGCCTCGTCCCGCCGCTCTTTGATTAGTTCCTCAGACAGGCTGCGACCTTTAGGGATATATTGCCGGAGCAGAGTTTGCGCCCGTGCGACTGCCTGGCGCGTGCTAACGACTCTTATCTCACCATCTTCAAGCGATAAGAGCACCGAATCTCCAGGTTTGAGTCCCAATGCTTTCCTGTATTCGGCTGGAATCACTAACCTGCCACCTTCTCGTATTTTTGTCTTCATTAACTAACCTGCCATTTTTATTTCATTATACCATGCATTGGGTAGTATGGCAAAAAGGCACTAATCCTGCTGTTTCCGCTCTAATTAAACGACCGGGGTGAGATGTAAATAGATGACCGTATTAGTATATCATGTGGGGTAAAAAGGAGAGAACCTACTCCTCATCATCGCCCGTTCAGAGGTTCGTTGAAGAGTAGGTTCCATCCCACAG
>JAUYMF010000171.1 GCA_030698765.1 Dehalococcoidales bacterium | reverse complement strand
GGCATCGACAGCAGCATCAAAACCTCTGTTCCCGGCTTTAGTCCCCGCCCGTTCGATAGCCTGCTCTAGGGTGTCCGCGGTAACCACCCCATAGCTCACCGGCAGTCCGAAGTCCAAACTTACCCGGGCAATCCCTTTGGTTACTTCAGCCGCAATATACTCAAAGTGAGGCGTGGCGCCACGAATTACGGCGCCAAGGCAGATAATAGCATCATATTTCTTGGTCTGGGCTAATCTCTGAGCGCCTAATGGAATCTCAAATGCGCCCGGTACCCGGGCAATATCGATGTCCTCTTGTCTCACGCCGTGACGCACCAAAGCATCCTGCGCCCCTTCCAGCAATTTCCTGGTGATAAATTCATTAAAGCGGGAGACAACTAAACCGAACTTTAACCCTTTACCCAGTAATAGACCTTCAAAATTCTTACCCATTTGGCCTCCTTATCCTTATCATCGGGTCACTTAATCACTTTTACCCGTCTGTTTATCGTCAACATCAGGTAGCTCTAAAGCGTGCCCTAATTTTTTCTGTTTGGTCTCCAGGTAATGTAGATTATAGGGGTTAGGCGGGCAAACAATGGGTACCGTTTCCACTACCTTTAGCCCGTAAGCCTCCAAACCGACTACCTTTTTGGGGTTATTGGTCAGCATCCTGATTTGGCGCAAACCCAGGTCAACCAGAATCTGGGCGCCAATGCCGTAGTCCCGTAAGTCGGCGGGGAAGCCTAAGACCAGATTGGCTTCCACCGTGTCCAGTCCCTGGTCTTGAAGGGCATAAGCTCGCAGCTTGTTATGGAAGCCGATACCCCGTCCTTCCTGCCTCATATAAAGTAAAACGCCCCTTCCTTCATCGGCAATCCTTTTCATTGCCAGAGCAATCTGCTCCCCGCAGTCACAACGAAGGCTACCGAATACGTCGCCGGTCAGGCATTCACTATGAACCCGCACCAGTATTGGCTCGTCGGTAGCGACGTTGCCCATCGCTAAAGCGATATGTTCGTCCGGGTCAGTATCACTGCGGTAGGCGATAGCGGTAAAGTTACCGTACTTTGTGGGCAATTTGGTCTCGGTCACCCGATGCACCAGCTTCTCGTGTCGGCGGCGATAGACAATGAGGTCGGCGACACTGATAATCTTCATCCCATACTTCTCTGCCATTACCTGCAGTTGAGGTAGCCGTGCCATGGTACCGTCCTCATTCATAATCTCGCAAATGACCCCCGCCGGATAAAGTCCGGCCAGCCTGGCCAGGTCCACTACCGCCTCGGTATGTCCCGCCCGGACTAAAACACCACCCTCCCTGGCCCGCAATGGAAAGATGTGCCCCGGCCGAGCTAAATCCTCCGGCTTGGTCGCCGGGTCAATCACGGTCTTTATTGTCTTGTCCCGGTCCGCGGCGGAAATACCCGTGCTGACTCCTTGTTTCGCCTCCACCGATATCGTGAAAGCAGTGGTATGTTTTGAGGTATTCTCCCTGACCATCAACGGAATCCTCAGTTCATCCAGTCGCTTACCGGTAACCGGCAGGCAAATCAATCCCCGGCCCTGTGATGCCATAAAGTTAATCAGTTCCGGGGTAACCTTCTCCGCGGCCAGAGCAAAGTCGCCTTCGTTCTCCCTACCCTGGTCATCAACGATAATAATGAGCTTGCCGGCTTTTATCTCCTCAATAGCTTCAGCAATGCTTGATAATTCCATACTCACCCCCTCGCTTGAAGGATAAATTAACTCAGCGAAAAGCCCTGCTCCTGTAAGAAATCGGCGGTTATGCCGGAGCTGCGAGCCTGACCGAGCTGCTCCACATATTTGGCGATAATATCTACCTCGAGATTGACCAGGTCACCCACTCGCCGGTTACCCAGCGTGGTATGCTGGCGGGTATAATCAACTATCGAGACCTGAAAGGAACTGCTGTCTGCGGTCACTACCGTCAGGCTGGCCCCGTCCACAGCGACGAAGCCCTTCTCCACGACATAGCGTGTTACCGCCGGCGGAGCTTCCAATCTAATGAGCATTACCTTGCCATCCCAGCGGATAGTCGCCACTCTGCCGGTAGCATCGATATGGCCCTGAACTAAATGCCCGCCTAACCGCCCCCCCAGAGCTAGAGGGCGTTCCAGATTGACCCTATCGCCGGCCGAAAGTAGTCCTAGATTCGACCGTTGTAACGTCTCGGGCATCAGGTCGGTGACAAAGGAATCAGCCTTAAAGCCGGTTATCGTCAGGCAAACCCCGTTAACCGCGATACTCTCGCCCAGTTTCATCCCCGGGAGAATACTATCAGCCCCGATGACCAGGTCCCCCGACGACGCTGCAACTACCCTGCCGATCTCCTCCACAATCCCGGTAAACATTTCCCCCCTTATTGAGAGCTACGGGAAAGCTGGTTTTTAGTGGTTGTGGTATAGCCGCTAATCATTAAATCTTCGCCAAACTTTTCCACTCTAACACGTTCTAGTTTAATGGCATCAATCACTTTGTCCACCCCCCCGCCAGCCACAGGCGTCTTGGCTTCTTGACCACCAATGATAATTGGAGCCACGAAGGCAATCACCTTGTCAATCAGCCGGTAGTCAAACAGGGAGCCGGTAAGAATCCCGCCACCCTCTACCAGCACACTGGTAATCTCCCG
>JAUYMF010000170.1 GCA_030698765.1 Dehalococcoidales bacterium | reverse complement strand
TCCAGCCTGGAAGCAAGGACAACATTGATAGTAATCATCGAATACCCCCATATTTTGCATATTTTGCCCGGTAGTATCCGTGAAGTCACCGACCATACTTCGGTATTTAACATTCACAGTATAGCATTCCTCCCGTTTCTGTCAACAGAATGGCAGGGAAAGGAGACATATTCCACCCGGATACCGAGGTCGTTTAATAACACGATTTGTCATTCCGTGCCCTGGCCTGTCGCCAGGACAGGCTTCGTCGGTATGCTGGATTAGTTACTACAATCGCAGACCTCACACCTTTGCTGCCCGGTCGAGCCTGTGGTAGAATCTAATCAATGGACAAACCGATTGAGAAATACGAACTCCGGCTGGTTGAGCCTGAATGCGCCCCCGGTTCGGCACGGTACGGCGCATTGGTCACACCGGAGAATGACATCAGTCCTCTTTTCCCCTACCTGAACGCGGTCATGAAAAATGCCTGGTATGACCACGAGAACCGGGTTTTGATTTTGAGAGAGCCGGAGCAGGCCTACGCCCTGCGCCCCCGTGAAATCAGGATCGGACGGGCTAACGACTACTCACATGCCCAACAACTCGCCAGCGAGATTGTCGAGAAAATCAACGCTGTCTGGCAGGCAAAGGATAGCATCACCCCTCTCTACACGGAAAGAAAGATACCCGGAGTCATGGCCATCTTCAAGCTGCTTCCCAAAACCAACTGCAAAGAGTGCGGTTATCCTACCTGCCTGGCTTTCTCCGCCGACCTGCGCGCAGGCAAGGTGTCGCCTGAGCAGTGCCCGCCGCTATCTGTCGAAAACAGGGGGAAAGTGCTGCAACTCTTCGCTGAAGAGTAGTCAAGCTTTCAGGGCTGGCTCTTTTCCGGTGATTGTCCGGCGAGCGCCCGGGCAGATAGTATCCCTACCAGAATAAAAAACAGGCCTGAGACCGGCGAAAGCGGCGATACTGCCCCCGACTACCGGCCCGAAACCGTTACCCAGGGCGTTGGCGCTCTGCCCTAATCCGTAAGCAAGTCCCTGTTGACTGGGAATCACTGACAGACCGATAAGTGCATTGGAAGCTACCATCAGTCCCCCCTTAAACAAGCCTGACAGCGCGATGAAAATAACAAGCTGGCCAACCGTACCAGCCCACAGCGGTGGCAGATAGAGCAATCCGGTTACCAGACAGGAGATAACCAGCATCTTCTTCAAGGTAACACGCTCACCGAAACGACCGGCCACTAAGGTGGAGATGATTGCTATCCCCCCCATCAAACTGAAAGCCAGCCCGGCCCAGGTTGCTACCGCACTCCCGGGGTCTAATTCCCTGATGAACAGGGGAATTATCGGGGACACCATCTGCGGAGCAACATGCAGCGTACCCAGCACTACCAGCAGCGGGAGTATCGTTTTGGAAGTAGCCAGACGCCAGATGTCAGCCGCTGAAACGCCGCGCCCTCCTGCCGGGCGCTCAAAGTTCTCCTTCACCAGCAAAAGTACAATAAGACCACCGCTGAAAAGGAGCCCGCCCGTAATAAAAAAAGTGGTTCTGTAGCCGACAAGGTCGGCGAGAAATCCACCGAGAAGAGGGCCAACGGTCTGCCCGGTAAACATTGCCAGCGTGATGAGACCCATGGCGAAGGGCATCTTGTTCCTGGGAGTAAGGGCTGCCACCAGGGCTGAGGCGGCCGCTACTGTCCCGCTCAGCACACCCTGCGCAACGCGCAGGCCGATAAGGTAATAAATATTGGGCGCCAGGCCCATGAGCGCCAGCGTAGTAGCGCCACCAAACATAGCTCTGAGCACCATCGGCTTTCTACCCCAGCGGTCCGCTATGATACCCCACAGGGGAGCGCTGAAGAACATGGCAATGCCGCTGGCGCCGGTGGCAATACCTCCCCAGAAAGCGGCTTCTTCGTTGGTGAAATCGCCCAGCTTCTGGATAAAGAGCGGCATAAAAGGGTTAGCAAAACTGAAACCGGTTAGTACCACTAATTCGGCGATAAATACCGCGTAGAGATTCCTTCGCCAGGAGTCAAGAGCCATAAAGACACGTCTTCCTCTAAACCACCACCAGATGGAGAAAAAATATCCTTGCTCACAGTGAGCAAGGTATCAAATAAATCTAACTAAATACTATACTCCGAAAATCACCGGGAAACAATAGCTCGTATCTAATATATTGGGGTAGTGTATCATTTGGTTGGTTTTTCCTGAGTCATTGTGAGGAGCACGTTCGCTTCGCTCAGTGTAAACTCCGCGACGTGGCAATCTGGGATGGGTTGCAGCTTCCCCGCCACACGGATTGCTTCGCCCTCGGGACTTCGGCGTGAGCTCAGTCGAACGCTGAATTCGGGCTGAAGCCTTCCGATAAGTCGGAATGATCTCGCAATGACATCACCAATCAAAACTGAATAGTACCATTGGTGCAAATCCCGGGGATTTATTCTTATGGGTGTCAGTGGAAAGGTTCTCTTATCCCTCTCCTCCCAGCAACCTCTCCCCGTACTCAAGGAGGAGCCTGGCCCGGGCCGGAGGCACTTTCCTGGTTTCCAGGTAGGTCTTCAATGCCTCAAGGGGAGTGATTTCTTCTGCGGTACGCTGCCCCATGCCCATTCTGAGGCGGGACTCGCGCCGGACATCCCGAGCGATGGTAAAGTAATAAGCCTCCCTCAAGGCATCCCGGATCTCATTATCCCGGAGCTGTCCTTCAACCGCCGCGGGCAGGCTGACCTGGAGTCGGACGATGGCTTCCTCGACCCTGTCTTCCTGTCCGGCTATCTCCCTGAGCACCGTGGCGGTAGGGTCGGTGTCTTCCTCTGTAATATCCACATCGATAGTCAAAAAACGGCGACCCTCCAGGGGGTGAAAGTGGAACGAGGTATGCCTGGCTTCAGGGGATGGCCCCGGCTCAATCTCCACCAGGCAGAACCCTTTCTCATCCCCCTCCTCCCCGAAGTCCACCCGCTCCAAGCTCCCCGCATAGACCACGGGAGGATTCTCACGGAGGACCTGATGTTTGTGGATGTGGCCCAGGGCAATATAATCAAAGGCGGGGTTAGCCACGTTACCGAGCAATAACGCGTGCTCCTGACCGATGGTGGTCAACCTTTCCGAACCCACCTGCGCCCCGGTCACCCAGACGTGGGCCGCCAGCACCGAAGGCAGAGCGGGGTCAAGTTTAGCGGCATGGGCGGCAATAATATTGGTCAGCACCTGCTGCAGGCGCTGGTTAATCTCCTCGAAGTTCAGGTTTTTGCTCTCCTCCTTGCTGAGCAGGGCGCTGCGTCTCAGCCAGGGCAGGGAAGCTACCTGGATAATACCGCTGCTAGTAGGGATGCGGTAGATGTCAGGTCGGTTTGAGACATAGACATTGTTCACGGCTAAAGTATCGAAGATTTCAGTGCTGGTGGCTTTGCCGGAGGCGTTGGGCAGGTCATGGTTGCCGATGAGCAGGAAAACAGGGACATCGCCCCTTGAAAGGCGGTTGATGCGCCGGGCAAACTCCCGCTGCTGGGTTTGGCTGGGTTCCCGGCTCTTGTAGGCGTCACCGCAGAAGAGCACTAGGTCTATCTGGTTCTCCAGGGCGTAGTCCACCACCTGGTCGAGGGCTTTTAGAAAGTCGTCAAGGCGCGTGGAGACCCCGGTAGCCGGGTCAATACGCCCGTAGGTCTCAACGCCCAGGTGCAGGTCAGCAAAGTGGAGGATTTTCATGTTTCTGTAATCCCATCCCCCTTAATCCCCCTTCCCCAGAGGGGAAAGGGAAAGAATCTTTAGAAGAGGAAGCCTCTCTTAGACACTCGTTGCGCATATTGTCATTGCGAGACCATCCCGATTCATCGGGAGGCTTCAGCCCGAGTTCAGCGTTCGACTGAGCTCACGCCGAAGTCCCGAGGGCGAAGCAATCTAGGCGGGGAAGCTGCAACCCATCCCAGATTGCCACGTCGCGGAGTTTACACTGAGCGAAGCGAACGTGCTCCTCGCAATGACATTTATATGAAAGAGGGGCTTCGCCACTCTTCGACACCTCTTAATCGTGATATGTAGTCTCCGCCCGCCGTAGCACACGCGATATCATTACCACATTCTCTTTATCGTGAACCTCGTAAATAATCCTGTAGCTTCCTACCCTGATTCGATAAGCATTATCCTGACTTCTGATTTTCTGAACGCCGTGTGGTCGTGGCTCTGTAGCCAAAACCCTAATTGCACTACGTAAGCGTTCAATATCCTGCCTGGGTGCACGCTCCCCAAGAGTGTTCAAATCCCGAGCTGCCCTGGGCCAGATGATGATACGGTACATCAATCTTTCTTTTCGGCAACCCTGCTCAGTTTCTCGCGCTTAGCAAGGGTTTCATCCAGCTCTCGTTCAACTTCCTCCCAGGACCTTCCGCCATTTTTCTCGTATTCAGCACGGGCTTCTTCTATCAGCGGCGCAAGCTCCTCATCCTCCCGCGCATCCAGCCACTCCCTCACCGCCCCCGCAACGATTTCACTTGCCGCTATATGCCTCCGCGCCGCCTCTACTTTCAAATCCGTGTACAGCTCCTCATCATGGAACACTACCGTCATTTTCCGGCTCATTTTCCTTCTCCCTGGACGTATAGACTTATATATGTCTAAATTATTATAGGTTTGAGGGAGTATAGTGTCAAGCAAAATAGAGGAGAAAATAATTTTTGAGAAGAGAGGCTGCTCTCCTACTAAACTCCAGGATAAAGCGTCACGAAACTACCTTGATTGTGCACGGAATCTGGCCGTAGTCTTTCCCTTCAAATTCCACATTGATTTCAAAGGTGTATTCCCCAGGCTTGACATCTTTAGATACTTCTATGATAAGCAGTTTGGCAATGTTCCCGGGGAGCCCCCCGGCCGCATCTTCTTTAACACTCATGCCAGCTGGCAAATTGCTGGTAGATAGACTCAGATCACTGGTTTTTAAATCATGGCGGCCAGCTATTCTCATGAAAATCAGGTTATTTCTTATCTCGCCAGCCTTAGTTTCTATGTCTGCCCGGTATGTGATAGTAACGTTATCCGCCAGCACCACCGTGCTCTGTTGAATCTCTGGCCAGCGGTCCTTTACCCCCACCTGATGTACGTTGGCTCTGTATGCCGAACCGCCTGGGGTGATGGCGACATCATCAGGTTGTTCTCCGGGAGCACATCCCGGATAGAGACCCAGAGTCATAGCAAGTATCCCCATAACAATCAATCGCCTCATGTTACACTTCCCTTTGATTAAATTTACGCCCATTCCGACGAAAGTCGGAATCTAGTGTTATATAATTTGCTCGTACAGGTCATTCCATTCGGGATTTACTTTTTCTATCATCTCCAGCTTCCATCGTCTTTTCCATTCCTTGATCTGCCTCTCACGTAGAACCGCAGCGTCACGGTCATCACATTCCTCAAAATATACAAGGTTATGAATGCCGTATTTCTTGGTAAACCCCTCGACATAATTATTATTGTGTTCATAGATACGCCGGACAAGGTCGCTGGTAGAGCCAACATATAAGGTGCCGTTCCGCTTACTTGCCAGAATGTAAATATAATAGCTGCTCATATTTATCTGGATTCCGTTTTTCAACGGAATGGATGTTGGGAATCATTTCTGCATCCGGATTTTCTTTTTCCAACGGAATGGACGGGGGAATTCTTTTATCCGTCAGAGTTTCCCCTCTCCACCTTCCACACCTCCCCCCCCGCAGGCAGCACAAAGAGGTCTTCGCCGGACAGCTTGGCCTGAAGGGTGTTTTTCAACTCGACGATGGGCACCCGTATCTGGTTCATGGTGTCGCGCTCGCGGATGGTGACCCGGTTATCCTCCAGCGACTGAAAATCAACGGTAACGCAGTAGGGGGTGCCGATTTCATCCTGGCGCCGGTAGCGGCGCCCGATAGACTGGGTATCATCATAGGCGGTGCGGAACTGCCGCCGCAGCCCGGCATGGACATCTTTGGCAACGGCAGCCAGGTTCTCCTTGCGGCTCAGGGGCAGTATTGCCACCTGCACC
>JAUYMF010000169.1 GCA_030698765.1 Dehalococcoidales bacterium | reverse complement strand
TTATCTCTACCACCGGCTCACGGATATCATCACGACTTACCGGCCGGACGTGGTTGCCGTGGAGCAACCATTCCTGGCTAAAAATGTCAGGTCGGCGCTGGCCATCGGCCGGGCACAGGCAATAGCTATCCTGGCAGCGGCTAATCGGGAAGTCCCGTCCTTTGAATACACCCCGGCCCAGATAAAGCAGCGGGTAGCCAACTACGGCGCCAGCTCCAAGGAACAAATCCAGGAGATGG
Source organism: Dehalococcoidales bacterium (assembly GCA_030698765.1). Lineage (NCBI taxonomy): Bacteria > Bacillati > Chloroflexota > Dehalococcoidia > Dehalococcoidales > Dehalococcoidales bacterium. The sequence goes on along the minus strand of JAUYMF010000169.1, from coordinate 22,335 downwards.
TCAGGCTGCAACTGGGGCTGGACAGGATCCCGGAACCAAACGATGCGGCTGACGCCCTGGCGGTAGCCCTCTGCCACCTCGGTGAGATACGCCTGAACCGCCTGCTGGCGGAGCAATCATGAAGGTTTATCCTGAGCGAAGCCGAAGGGAGCAGAGATGATAGCCAGCTTGCACGGCATATTGGAAACGGTGGGAGTCGACGGGGGGATAATCAACGTTAACGGGGTAGGTTTTCAGGTATATATGCCTGCTTCCACACTGAGTACACTGGGCAATACCGGCACAGCAGTACACCTTCACACCCACCTGGTATTGAGAGAGGACAACGTCGCCCTTTACGGTTTTGCCAGCACCGAGGAACGGGAACTGTTTCATATCCTGATTGGCGTTTCCGGACTGGGGCCCCGGCTCGCGCTGGCGGTGCTCTCCACGATGAGCGTGGAACAGGCGAGCATGGCCATTGCCGGCGGTAGCGCCGAGCTGCTGACGGTGGTACCGGGAATCGGTAAAAGGACGGCGGAACGTATCATCCTTGAGCTTAAAGACAAGATAGGCGCCGCCCTGATAACCGCGCCGACCGCTCACCTCGCCCGGGAGAACAGTGATGTCCTGGCAGTGCTGACCTCCCTGGGCTATTCCGTGACGGAAGCCGTCCGGGCGGTTGCCACCCTGCCCGCCTCCGAGCTCAGCCTGGAAGAGAAAGTAAAGCTGGCGCTGGGGTATTTCGGGGGAAAGTAAACCTCAGGAGGCCGCTGATGAAAGCATCCGAAGGCAAGATTGGACGGGTCTTTGTGATTCGCCTCGAAGACGGCGATATTATACCCGACTGCATCGAGCGCTTTGCCCGGGAGAAGGGAATAACCACCAGGCACGTCATCCTGGTGGGGGATGTTGACCGGGGGCAGGTGGTCGTCGGGCCGCGCCGGTCAGATGAAATGCCGCCGGAGCCGGTGCTGCTGCCCGTTGACGGCGCCCACGAGGTGGCCGGGGTGGGCGTGCTCGCCCCCGATGACACCGGCCAGCCGGTACTGCACATCCACGCCGCCCTGGGACGCTCCGGCAACACCATGACCGGCTGCCTGCGCTACGGCGTCTCCACCTGGCTGGTAGCCGAAGCCATCCTGTACGAAATCACCGGCGTCAAAGCCACCCGCCTCCCCGATAAAGCCAGCGGTTTTAAGCTGCTGGAGGTGGAGGGAGGGGGATTATAGCATATGCACCCATTGGATGGCGCTTATGAACGGGTTAAACGGGCAAGTAAGCACTTGACGTATCTGAAGCGTAGAATAAACAGCTTCAGGCAGGTCGCAATAGATACCGCTGTCGATAATAACTATCTTGATTTGCTGAAGGAGGTCGAGCGTAGACAGAAACCAGTCACTCTCCAAGGAGTCTCGTCTCATCCTGTCCCTTCTATCATTGAAATCTTGATTGGTGAAATCATTTACAATCTCAGGGCTGCTCTTGACTATTTGGTTTATGAGCTTGCACACTTCGATTCCGGCTCGATTGTAGACCATACGCAATTTCTTATCGAGGATTGCAAAAATGGTTTCAGGAGTAAGAGGAATTATCGACTCAAAGGTGTCAACACTAAACATAGGGCAGACATTGAGCTTTTGCAACCTTATAATGGATGCCAATGGACGAAGCTCATCAGAGACCTCTCTGACCCCGATAAACACAGAAGACTTACTGCATCCTATGCTGTTGTCCGAGACATCCAAACCCTTCATCCAGGTAGCACAGAACCAATTAGACTCGATAGAAAAATGTACGTGCCAGCCGATTTCTCCATTGATATACATTTCTACGACAGGACGCAGGTTGTCTCCATAGATACATTGAAGCAGTTGAAGCTCTATGTTACTGATACACTTAATTTCTTCAAGCCCGACTTTCCTGTTATTCATCCGCCCACCCCTTTGAGAGTCGAGGGCAAACGTATGAAGCCTCTACAGTAAAGGCACACTCCCCTTTTATAAAGGCGGGTTTAGTTTAAAATCCCTCTCACTGAGACTGCCCAAAAACGCGGGAACCCAGTATTACCGCCCCGCCTGGATTCCGTATCAAGCACGGAATGACAATTTTAGGGCAGGCTCTTTACGAAAGGGAGAAGCTCTACCCCCCCCCAAAGGAGAGTCCAAGAGAGGCTCCGCCTCTCTTACATATTCCTGGGCAGTCAGAAAATGTCATTGCGAGACCATTCCGACGAAGTCGGAAGGCGAAGCAATCCGTATCGGGAAGGGTTCCCCATCACCTCCCAGATTGCCACGCTTCGCTCGCAATGACAAAAGCCTTTTTCGGACAACCTCACACAGGGGGTGAGGTAGATACTAAATATCCTGAACAGACAAACTCAGTGTTTCCCACCAGTTAGCGCCCTGACCTCCCGCTTATCAAGCTCCCGCACCGCGCCCTCTCTGAGAGACCCCAGCCCCAGGCTCCCCATCCTGACCCGCTTCAGGTGCTGGACACGGTAGCCAAGGGCAGCCAGCATCCGCCGCAGCTGCCTTTTCCTGCCCTCATGCAGGGTGATGCTGTAGTTAAAGGGCGGCAAGTTTTTGACCTCCCTGACGGTGGCGGGGGCCGTCCGCTTTCCGTCCAATTCAATACCCTGTTCCAGCTTCCGTTTCTCCTCCGGTGACAGCCCGCCGTCAATCGCCACCAGGTACTCTTTCTCATGCTCAAAGCGGGGGTGGGTCAGGTGGTAGGTAAGGTCGCCGTCATTGGTCAGCAGTAACAGTCCGGTGCTGTCGAGGTCGAGCCTGCCCACCGGGTACAGCCGGAGGTGGCGGTACTTCGGGGGCAACAGACTCAACACCGTCTTCCGTCCTCTTTCATCATGGGTGGTGGAAAGCACCCCCGCCGGCTTGTTCAGCAGCAGGTAGACTGATGACTGAGTCTGAAAACCGATAGCCCGCCCGTCCAGAGCAACACGGTCTCTGGCACTGTCAACAGGAAAACGGAAGCCGTCCACCACCTGACCGTTGACCGTGACCCTGCCCTGCTTGATGGCTTCGGTCAGCTTCCGGCGGGAAGCGATACCGGCCTCACTCAAGACCTTGAGCAGAGATTCGGAAGCCATAGTTACCAACTCCCTTTTCGTTTTGCTAACAGCGCGTCGTATTATATCACTCTGAACGCAGTGAAGGGTCACAGGACAATCAAAACTAACCCTATTATATCCTATTACACCAGTAAACATCGCGCCGGACTGTCCAGAGGAACCGTCAGAAATTGGCGCAAAATTGAAGCCAGAAGAGTAAAAGCGATATACTGTTTGTAGAGAGAATACACAAAGAACACCAGGAGGCTACAGCATGGCGGAAAGAACAACTCCAGTATCGCCGGGAGAGACGGCGCCGGACTTCACCCTCAAAGACCAGCGCGGTCAGGACTTCAACCTGGCGGGGCAACGGGGCAAGCGGGTGCTCCTCTCCTTTCATCCCCTGGCCTGGACGGGGGTATGCGCCAAACAAATGCAGAACCTCGAAGCCAGAAAGTCGGACTTCGACTCGCTGAACACCGTCGCTGTCGGCATCAGCGTCGATTCCGTACCCACCAAGCAGGCCTGGGCTAAAGACCTCGGCATCAAGGAGACACGCGTCCTCGCCGACTTCTGGCCTCACGGACAGGTGGCGAAACTCTACGGCCTGTTCCGTGAGAAAGAGGGGTTCTCCCAGCGGGCTAACGTCATCGTCGACGAGCAGGGCAAAGTCGCCTTCGTTAAAGTCTACGAGATTAGCCAGCTACCTGACCTCGATGAGGTCATTGGGGAACTGAAAAAGTCCCGGGAGGAATCTTAAGAAAGTATGCCACCGTTTGAAGTAGTCTCTGATTTCGGGATGATGGGCGACCAGCCGCAGGCGGTGGATAAGCTGGTGGCGGGGCTGGGGGGGGGGTTGAAGCACCAGACGCTGCTCGGCGTGACCGGCAGCGGCAAGACCTTCGCCATGGCTAACACCATCGCCCGGGTGCAGCGTCCCACCCTGGTCATCAGCCACAACAAGACGCTGGCGGCCCAGCTTTACTCCGAGTTCAAGGACTTCTTCCCCAACAACGCCGTGGAATATTTCGTCAGCTATTACGATTACTACCAGCCCGAAGCCTACGTGCCGCGCACCGACCTCTACATCGAGAAGGAGGTTGACATCAACGACGAGATTGACAAGCTGCGCCACGCCGCCACCCGCGCCCTTTTTGAGCACCGCGACGTGGTCATCGTCGCCTCTGTTTCCTGCATTTACGGCCTGGGCGAACCGGAGGAATATCACAGCTTCGTCTGCAACCTGAAAAAGGGGGAAAGCTATAACCGCTACCGGTTGTTGCACAGGCTGGTGGATATGCAGTACGAGCGTAATGACATGGACTTCACCCGCGGCAAGTTCCGCGTCCGCGGCGATACCCTGGAGATACAGCCCGCCTACGAGGAACTGGCCCTGCGCATCGAGTTCTTCGGTGACGAAATTGAGCGCATCGTGCAGATCGACCCGCTCACCGGCGAGATACTCTCCGAGATGAACGCGGTTGACATCTTTCCCGCCAAGCACTTCGTCACCTCGCCGGAGAAGCTGGAGAGAGCGATTACCAGCATCCAGGAAGAGCTTGCCCATAGGCTCAAGGAATTGCAGGAGCAGGGAAAGGTGCTCGAAGCCGCCCGCCTGGAGCAGCGCACCAACTACGACCTGGAAATGCTGCGGGAAGCCGGCTACTGTTCCGGAGTGGAGAACTACTCCCGCCATTTAGCCGGGCGCGCCTCCGGCAGTGCGCCCTGGACACTGCTCGATTACTTCCCCGACGATTTCCTGCTGATTCTGGACGAATCGCACATGACCATCCCACAGCTTAACGGTATGTACCACGGCGACCGCTCCCGCAAGCAGACGCTGGTGGACTACGGGTTCCGTCTGCCCTCGGCGCTGGACAACCGCCCGCTGAGCTTCGCCGAGTTTGAGCAGCGCATCAAACAGGTCATCTATACCTCGGCGACGCCGGGGCCGTACGAATACAAGCACAGCCAGCAGGTGGTGGAGCAACTGGTACGACCCACCGGCCTGCTCGAACCTACGGTAGAAATCAAGCCCACCAAGGGGCAGATCGACGACCTTATCGACCAGATTCAGAAGCGGGTGGCGAAGGGCGAGCGCTGCCTGGTGACCACCCTGACGAAGCGGATGGCGGAGGAGCTTGCCGACTACCTTATCGAGCTGGGCATCAAGACCCACTACCTCCACTCGGAGATTGATACTCTGGAGAGGGTGGACATCCTGCGCAGCCTGCGCCTTGGCGTCTATGACGTGGTCGTCGGCATCAACCTGTTGCGGGAGGGGTTGGACCTGCCCGAGGTCAGCTTTGTCGCCATCCTTGACGCCGACAAAGAGGGGTTCTTGAGATCGGTAGGCTCGCTGATACAGACCATGGGGCGAGCTTCCCGCCACATTGACGGGCACGTCATCATGTACGCCGATACCATGACCGGCTCAATGAAGGCGGCGATTGACGAGACCCAGCGCCGCCGCCGCATCCAGGAAGCTTATAACCAGGAACACGGCATCACCCCGCAGGGCATCAGGAAAGCCATCAAGGACATCACCGAGCGTGTCAAGGTGGTCGCCGAGACCAAGGCAACTTATACGGCGGCGCCCATCGCCAGGGAGGACATCGCCCGCCTGATTAAGGAACTGGAATCGCAGATGAAGGCCGCTGCCAAAGCTCTCGACTTCGAGAGGGCGGCGCTGCTGCGCGACCGCATCTTCGACCTGCGCAAAGAGTTTGATTTCGCGGAGATAAAGGGTGGCCGATAACGGGACGGAGACCCGGCAGGAACGCCGGGAAAAGAAGAAGCAGAAAAAGCGGGAGAAGATACGCCAGCACGGCAAGAACCTGGCGAAAATCTACATGGACGCGGTGCTGAAGAGGCTGCGGGGGAAGTGAAGACTTAACAAAGTTTGTAGACTGTACGGCGCTGGACTCGAACCCCTGACTCTTATTATAGCCCCCTTCCTCAGTCCAAATCCGTCAGCACTACCCGCCCAGTCGAGCCTTGGCCTTCTCCCACGGGATTGTCTTCCCCCCTTTAACCTCTTTGATGCTACGGCGGAGTTGCTTCACAGCCTCATCGTCGCTGAGTATCTCAAGACTCTCCAGGATGGCTTCGTAGTCTTCCCACGCCATAATTGCGAGTACCGGCTTTCCCCTTCGGGTGACCGCTACGGTAGCTGGTTCTGCGCCCAACTCCTCCGGCAGCTTCGTCAGCTTCCGCCGTGCATCAACTGTAGTAAGTTCTTTGGTTTCCCTCGTCATAGTCATGTCCTTCCTCCTATATCAACCCCCGCTGTACGAGTCGCTCGGCTAAGGCATAAACATCCCGACGGCTACCTTCTTTGCGTATATCGACCATGTACACTATCGCCCGTTTCTCCTCATCGTCAATTCTGTACACAACTCGGTACCTTTGCCCAGCAGCCCGTATGCTCATGAACCCTGCCAGCCAGCCTCGAAGTGGTTTTCCCAGTTTTCCAGGTTCTTCCGTAAGAGTGTCTATACGCCGGACGACAGCACCGCGAGTTCGCCGGTCTGTGATGGCCTCCAGCGCTTCTAGGGCAGTCGGGGTAATTTCAATCCGGTAGGCCACCGTCCTCCTTTACTATAAGTGTACATATTAATGTACATATAGTCAACTCCGGCTGAAAGGAGTCTGAGAAACAAAATCACCTTTTAGTTTCCTAACGATTTGGATAAGACTGAAGTTCAATAACGATAGTACTGTTGTAGTTGAAAGCGCTAGCTTTGGTAGCTCAAAAAGTGCTCGGAAATAGAATTGGGCGGCGCTGGACTCGAACCCCTGACTCTTGGTTATAGCTCCTCCCCTCCCCCCTCCTCCATCGCCTTCTCCTCCTCAAGCTGGTCGATGATGCGGGCGGCGCGGGGATAGCCGATGCGTAAACGCCGCTGCAAGAAGGACGCTGATATCCGGCTGTGTTCCCGGGCAAGCTGGCGGGCGGCTTTCAGTATCGGGTCTTCATCCTCGTCTTTGCGGCTGGCAGCCTGGAGCGGTACCAGATCGGTCACTTTCAGCGCAGCCGCCCCTTCCCGCCGCTGGTTTCCCCAGAGGTAGACCAGCCGCTCCGCCTCGGCATCAGAAACGTAGCACCCCTGGAGGCGCTTGGGTTTCCCGGCCTCGGTGGGTAGATAGAGCATGTCCCCCTTGCCCAGCAATTTCTCGGCGCCGCCGCTGTCAAGGATAGTACGCGAGTCTACCTGGGAGGTAACGGCAAAGCTGATACGGGTGGGGAAATTGGCTTTAATCAGTCCGGTAACCACGTCCACGGAGGGACGCTGCGTCGCCACCACCAGGTGAATACCCACCGCCCGGGAAAGCTGGGCTAAACGGCACAGGATATGCTCCACCTCATCACCTCCCAGCATCATCAGGTCAGCCAGCTCATCGATAATCAGCACCAGGTAGGGCATTTTCTGGTCGCCCTGCCGGTTCTTATTATAGGTCTCAATATTGCGGACAGCGGCCTTGGCCAGCGTCTGGTAGCGATCATTCATCTCCTGGCTGAGCCAGCGCAGGGCGTCCAGGGCTTTATCGGCATCAACGATGACCGGGTTAATCAGGTGGGGGATACCGTTGAACATCACCAGCTCTACCCGCTTGGGGTCAATCATAATAAAGCGGACATCATTAGGCGTGTTATAGAGAAGCAGGCAGCTGACAATGGCATTCAGACAGACCGTCTTGCCGCTGCCGGTAGCCCCGGCGATGAGCAGGTGCGGCATCTTCGTCAGGTCAGCCGCCACCGCCTCACCCCCGGCCCCCTTACCCAGCGCCAGGCTCAGCTTGGACTTGGCTTCCATTTTCTGGAACACGCTGGTCTCGATCACCCCGCGCAGGCTGACCATACTGGAAACGGTATTGGGCACTTCAATTCCCACCACCGCTTTGCCGGGTACCGGGGCTTCAATCCGGATGCTGGGCGCGGCCAGCGCCAGGGCCAGGTCATTAGCCAGCGAGTTTATTCTTTCCACCTTGACCCTGGTCTTGGAAATTTCCTCCTGCCTGATTCTGACATTGCCATCTTTGTCCTTTTCCCTGACCTCTTTTACCTTGCGGTCCCAGCCCGGCTCAACGCCAAACTGGGTAACGGTGGGCCCGGCGTTTATCTGCACCACCCTGGCCTCAACGCCGTAGCTGCCCAGGGCTTCTTCGATAAGCCGGGCGCGCTGTACGTTATCCGCCTGACTGAACTGGACTTCCGGTGACGTATCCAGGATATCAATCGGCGGTAGCTGCCAGCCATCTACATCCACCCTGTCCGGCGATTCGCCGTACTTCTTCCACACTTCCTGGGCCACCTGCTTCAACTCCCGCTGGAATGAAGCCGCCACCGCAGCCGCCGAGGATACCGCTTTCTTTTCCGGTTCTCTCTCCAGGTTTGACGCTACCGGCACAGCTTTGGAGGTGGCAACCGGGGGCACTGCGGTCACCGGAGATACTACTCCTTTCGATGTACGGGCCAGCCTGGGAACAGGATGCCTTTTCAGTTGATTACCCACCCGGGAAATAAACCTTTTTAACAGACGCAGAGAAGCCCGGGGAGCTATCAGAATAACACCCAGGACAACTAACCCCAGCACGCGCAGGACTGCTACCAGGATACTGAGAAAACCGGGGGCCCTGATACCGAGAATATCCATGCCGAAGCTGCCCCCCAGATTAAAAAAAGCCAGTATACCCCAGGCAGCCAGAGCCAGTACCACTACGCCCAGCCAGCGATTGCCATAGCGGACAAATGAGGACGCTTTACCCCAACGCACCACCCCGATTAGTGTCAGCATGACAGCCGCTATCAGGAGCAGCCCCCAGCCAAACATTCTCAGGGTATTTGCCACAAAAGCGAGGACGTTGGCCACAAGACCGCCACCCCAGAAAACAATGTTTCCCCACTGCCAGTATAGCAATGCTGCAACGGCAATAAGGATGGTAAGTGGCCAGTAGCGCACCGGCGCCAGCACAATGCGGAATAATCCTCGCCATGGACTGCGCCGTGCCTTGCCTCTGGACTTAATCCGGCTATTAATCTTGTTCCTGGACATACGACCCCCGGTAAACCAGACAACCCGAAATCATATCTGTACGATAAAGGGGAGCACCATCGGACGGCGCCTGGTCTGCTCATAATAAAACTTGTTCAGTGTATCCCTGACCTTAGTATTGATAAAGCCCCAGTCGGAAGGACGGTCGCCACCATGGTCCAGCACACGGGCGACCAGGTCACGGCTTTCATCCAGCACTATGGATTCCCTGTTCTCAACAAAACCCCTCGACACAACATCAGGACGTCCCATCAGCTTACCGGTCTGCCGGTTAACCGCGATAATCACCAGGACAATGCCATCCTTGGAAAGCATCCTCCTGTCCCGCAGAACGACGCTGCCGATATCCCCCACACTAAGACCATCGACATAGACATTACCTGAGCTGACTTTGCCGTTTATCTTGCCCGACTGCTGGTTAAGCTCCAGTATATCACCATCTTCCAGAACGAAGATATTACCTTCTGGAATACCCATTGACTGGGCCAGCTTCGCATGAAGACTCAGGTGACGGTACTCACCATGAATGGGCATGAAAAATTTCGGTTTAACCAGGTCCATCAGCAGTTTCAGTTCCTCCTGGCTGGCATGACCGTGGACATGAACCTGGGCTACCTTGTGATATAGTACCTCCGCCCCCTGCTTGAAGAGGCTATCCACGGTCCTGTTGACCACCGCTTCATTGCCCGGGATAGGCGTTGCTGAAATTACCACCGTATCACCCCGCATAATATGTACCTGGCGGTGGTCACGGTTCGCCATACGTACCAGCGCTGACGTAGGCTCTCCCTGGCTGCCCGTAGTAAGCAGGACAATCTTGTTTTGAGGTAAGCCGCGCATTTCGTCCAGCCGGCCCAGCACGCCGTCAGGCGCCTGCAGAAACCCAAGCTCCAGCGCCATGTTAGACGTATCGCTCATGCTCCGCCCGACGATGAAGACACGACGCTGGTGTTTAGCCGCCGCATCAATCACCTGCTGAATACGTGAAATCAGGGAGGAAAAGGTGGCGATAATCACTCTCCCCGGCGCCTCAGCGATAACCCGGTCCAGGGTTTCACCGACAATTTTTTCCGATGGCGTATAACCGGGCATCTCGGCATAGGTGGAATCAGAGAGCAGCAGCAGGACCCCCTGCGCACCCAGTTGCGCCAGCCGGGATAGAGCCGTCGGTTTACCACCAACCGGGGTGTAGTCAAGCTTAAAATCGCCGCTATGGACTACTGTGCCAACCGGGGTCTGTATGATCAGACCGGCTGAATCAGGGATGCTGTGACAAACCGGGAAGAACTCTACCGCGAATTTACCCAGCGTAACTTTAGTGTTAAACGGCACCAGCGTTAGAGTCGCCCCGGCAAGCGCCTTTCTCTCCTTAAGCCTGACTGAGATGAGTCCCCTGGCCAGCTTGGTGGCATAGACCGGCACATTAAGCTGGGGGAGCAGATACGGGAGGGCGCCGATATGGTCTTCATGCCCGTGGGTAATTACAATACCTCTTATCTTGTCCCGGTTCTCCAGCAGGTAGCTGATATCAGGGATTACCAGGTCAATACCCAGCATTTCTTCCTCGGGGAACATCAGCCCGGCATCGATAACGATGATGTCATCTTCATACTCCATCGCCATCATGTTCTTGCCGATTTCGCTCAAACCGCCGAGAGGAATTATCTTCAGTTTTGACCTGGGCATCTTCTAAACTAAAACCTCCCCAATAGTGTAACTATCAACTCGAATTCCAAATGCAGTCAGGCTGCTATTATAAACAGTCTCAGGCATCAAACATCTTTAGCTGCTCTGGCGGCAGCTCAATCCTGACCTCGGTCATGTTTTTCGTTTCGTCCAGGAGCGCCGGAATCTTACGCATATCAGTCTCAATCACCGCACGCAAACCGCCCTGATGCAGGGCCGCCGCCGGATGATACATCGCATAGTAGACCACACCATCCCGCTTCTGAGCGGTGCCATGAATTTTACTGATGGTCTTACCGGGAAAAAACATCGCCATCGAGAAACGGCCCAGAGTCACAATCATTTTGGGACGGATTAACTCAATCTGGCGTTCCAGCCACTGCCGGCAGTTACTGATCTCCACCGGCAACGGGTCACGGTTTCCCGGGGGACGGGTCTTAATCACATTGGTAATATAGACCTGCTCACGCTTCAAATTAGCCAGGGCCAGCAATTCATCAAGGTACTGCCCTGCCGGGCCGACGAAAGGACGCCCCTGCTGGTCTTCATGCCAGCCCGGCGCCTCACCGATAAACATTATCTCCGCATCCTCCGCCCCTTCCCCGGGCACCGCCCGGGTCCGGTACTTGGCTATCTCACATCGCTGGCAAAGCGCGATTTCTTTATTAAGTTCACTCAGTGCTGACATTTAATCCCGGTTATCTTAAAATAAGAGAGCCGTAAATCCAACTCCCTTTGCCTGTATGATAACAAAGGTGATATGTCAAGTCAATTTAGAAAGGTAAAATTTACCTTTGCAGCGCTACCTTAGCCCTGATGATCATCATTATTGTTAAATTATTTGGGGCAGGGCAATCCACTTTATAGAATCTTTCCTTTAATAAAATAACCATTAAAAATTATTGACAGTATCGGGGCACAGTTGTAGACTTCAAAAAGGAGGGGAAATGAGCTACTTAAGTCAAAGAGACCCGGAAATCAGTCAGGCTCTCAGTATGGAGGCAAAACGGCAAAGGGAGACGATTAACCTTATCGCTTCGGAGAATTACGCCAGCCAGGCGGTGCTTGAAGCTCAAGGATCGTTTCTGACCAACAAATACGCCGAGGGCTATCCTCAGCGACGCTACTACGGCGGCTGCGAGAATATGGACAGGATAGAAACCCTGGCCATTGAGCGGACAAAAGAGCTCTTCCACGCCGAGCATGCTAATGTCCAGCCGCACAGCGGGGCACAGGCTAATATGGCTGCTTACTATGCTCTGCTGGAGTACGGTGACACGGTTATGGGTATGAGACTGGCCCACGGCGGCCACCTCACCCACGGTGATAAAGTGAGCTTCTCCGGTAAATCATACAATTTCATTATCTACGGAGTCAGCCGGGAAACGGAAAGAATCAACTACCCGGAGATGGAAAAACTGGCTCTGGAGCACAAACCCAGGGTGATTATGGTGGGAGCCAGCGCTTATCCCCGGATTATTGATTTTGAGCGCTTCCGTCATGTCGCTGACCTTGTCGGGGCTAAGCTGGTAGTTGACATGGCCCACATCGCCGGGATGGTAGCGGTGGGACTGCACCCTACTCCGGTACCCTACGCCGATATAGTTACTTCAACCACTCACAAGACGCTGCGCGGTCCGCGGGGCGGGTTCATCCTGTGCAAGCGTGAGTTAGCCCCGGCGATAGATGCGGCGGTCTTTCCGGAGATGCAAGGGGGGCCCTTGATGCACGCCGTTGCCGCTAAAGCGGTGGCTTTCCGGGAGGCAATGCAACCCGGATTTTTTGATTATCAGGGCGCCACGCTGGATAACGCGCTGGTACTGGCCAGCGAGTTGAAACGCCTCGGGCTGCGCCTGGTGTCAGACGGGACGGATACCCACATGGTCCTGGCCGACCTCACGCAGACGGGCATCAGCGGTAGAGAAGCAGAGGAAACTCTGGGTAGAGCCGGCATTGTGATCAACCGGAATACTATCCCCTTCGACCCGCGTCCCGCAATCGCCACCAGTGGCATCAGACTGGGTACGCCGGCGGTGACCAGCCGCGGCTTCGGCAGAGAGGAAATGAGATTCATTGCCTCCGCGATTATCAAAATGATTAATAACGCCGGGAACCCGGATATTGAAAAACAGATACGGCAGGAAGTCACGGAACTGTGTTCACGCTTCCCGGTACCCGGTATTGATTTCTGATTGACGGTGAACCGGAGAAGCCGTCTGCACCAAATGACAAACATAAAGAGAAAGGGAACTGAGATTAATGGACGAGTTGAAAGTATTCACCGGCAATGCCCACCCCGCCCTGGCCGAGGCGGTTACCGAATATCTGGGACTGCCACTGGGCAAGTGCGAGGTCTTTGAGTTCAGTAATGAGAACATCTTTGTCCGTATTCTGGAAAATGTCCGAGAACGGGATACCTTCGTCATTCAGCCCATGTGCTCTCCGGTAAATAAGAACCTGGTTGAACTGTTAATCATGCTTGATGCGCTGAAGAGAGCCTCCGCCGGACGCATTACCGCCGTGGTCCCCTATTATGGCTACGCCCGTACTGACAAGAAAGACCAGCCCCGTGTTCCGATAACCGCCAGGTTGATTGCGGACATGCTCACCGTAGCCGGGGCTAACCGCCTGCTGACGGTAGACCTGCACGCGGCGCAGATTCAGGGGTTCTTTAATATACCCGTTGACGAACTTACTGCCCTGTACCTGTTCAGTGATTATTTCAAGAAGAAGAATATTAGAGACCTGGTGGTGGTAGCTACTGATATCGGTATTACCAAACGGGCGCGGGACCTGGCCGCCAAGCTCAACGCCCCGCTGGCAATTATGGAAAAGAGACGGATAGGTAATAACGACCATACGGAAACGCTTAATGTCATCGGGGATGTGAAGGATAAAATAGCCCTTACCGTGGATGATGAAATAGATACCGCCGGCTCCCTGGTAAATACCGTTCAAACCCTGCTGAAGCGCGGGGCGAAGGAGGTATACGCCTGCTGTACCCACCCGATATTCTCCGGCCCGGCCGTCCAGAGGATAGCTTCATGCCCGGTAAAAGAGGTAATAGTTACCGATACTGTCCCCCTCCCGGAAAACAAGAGGCTGGCCAATATTACGGTACTGTCCATGGCCCCGCTGCTCGGAGAAGCCATCTATCGCATCCACAGCGGGCAATCAATAGGAGCTTTGTTCGAGTAAGCTGTGGACAGACCTGGCAAGATGAAAAGCGTATATCAGGCACGAAGTGAAGGCGAAGCCCAGATTATCAAGGGATTGCTGGAAAGCAATGGAATCACCTGCTTCCTGAAGTCAAATGCGGCACCCTCGGTTCACGTCTTTGCCGTTGACGGGCTGGGGCGGGTTGATGTTATGGTCGAAGATTCCCTGGCCGATGAAGCTAAAAGATTGATTGTGGAGGAGAAGTAGTGTTTAAGTGGTTGGGTGGACTCGTCGATTCTAATGAGAAAGTTTTGAAGCGGCTACAGCCGATAGTCGACAGTATAAATTCGCTGGAGACGGAGTTTACCGGACTCAGTGACGCCGAACTCAAGGCCAGGACCGGGGAATTTCAAGCCCGGCTTGAATCCGGCGCTACCCTTGATGAACTGCTGCCGGAAGCCTTTGCCGCCGTGCGTGAAGCCGCCAGGCGGACAATACATCAGCGCCATTTCGACGTCCAGCTAATGGGCGGCATCGTCCTGCACCAGGGCAAGATCGCCGAGATGAAGACCGGTGAGGGTAAGACACTGGTGGCCACCCTGCCCCTTTACCTTAATGCCCTGAGCGGTCAGGGCTGCCACCTGGTCACGGTTAATGATTACCTGGCCAAGCGGGACCACCACTGGATGGGGCCAATCTACCATGCCCTGGGCATTACCACGGCCAGCATCCAGCACGAAGCCGCCTTCATCTATGACCCGGACTATGAGGCAGAAGACCAGCGCTGGAGCTACCTGCGTCCCGTATCACGCCGGGAAGCTTACGCGGCGGACATTACCTACGGTACCAACAATGAGTTCGGTTTCGATTACCTGCGGGACAATATGGTGGTCGACCTGACGCAGTGCGTCCAGCGCTCGCTGAACTATGCCATTGTTGATGAGGTGGACAACATCCTGATTGACGAAGCGCGTACACCGCTGATAATCAGCGGTCAGGCTGAGGAAGCCGGACAGACATACGTCGCCGTCAATGAGGCCGTGAGCCGTATGAGACTGAAGACCCTGGCGCACGAGCCATTCAGCCCCGAGGAGAAGGAAGAAGCCGCCAGACTCGAAGAGGAGTATGACTACATCGCCTACGAGAAGGAGCGTCACATTAAAGCCACGGCGCACGGCCAGGAGAAGCTGGCCAGGGCCTTCCGCATGAAATCCGAGGACCTCTTTGGTGGCGAGGGCGGCGAGGAACAAAAACCACTGTCCTTCGAAGAAGCAAAAATGCGTAACGATATCCTTTCTGTCTTCCGCCAGGCGATGACCGCACATGCGCTCTACCACAAAGACCAGCAGTATGTCGTCAAGGACGGCGAGGTTATCATCGTTGACGAGTTCACCGGACGGCTCATGCCCGGACGCCGCTACTCGGAGGGGCTACACCAGGCGATCGAGGCTAAGGAAAGGGTAAATGTCCAGAGAGAAAGCGTGACCTTTGCCACCATCACCTTCCAGAACTACTTCCGGATGTACAGCAAGCTGGCGGGCATGACCGGCACCGCCCTCACCGAGGCTGAGGAGTTCTACAAGATATACAAGCTTGAGGTGGTGGTCATCCTGACTAACAAGCCGATGATACGCCAGGACTTCCCCGACCGCATTTACAAAGATGAGAAGTCCAAATTCAAGGCGGTGGTCAATGAGGTGGAGGAACTCTACCAGGAAAAACGGCCGGTGCTCATCGGTACGGTATCTATTGAAAAATCGGAAGTACTCAGTGACCTGCTGAAGAGGAAGGGAATACTGCACCAGGTACTTAATGCCAAGTACCATGAGCGGGAAGCGGCTATTATCGCCCAGGCAGGACGGCCGGGAGCGGTAACCGTAGCCACCAACATGGCCGGGCGCGGCGTTGACATCGTGCTCGGCGGCAGCCCGGAAGGGGGAGATGAAAAGGAGTGGCAGCAGCCGCATGAGAAGGTGATCGCCCTGGGTGGACTCTTTATCCTGGGCACCGAGCGCCATGAAGCCCGGCGCATTGATAACCAGCTCCGCGGCCGTGCCGGACGGCAGGGCGACCCGGGAAGCACCCGTTTCTACGTATCCCTGGAGGATGACATTGTCAAGCGCTTCGGCGGTGACCGCATCAAGGGCATCATGGAATGGGCCGGTATGGATGAGAATACCCCCATTGAGAATAAACTGGTCAACCGGACTATTGAAGGCGCTCAGACCAGAGTGGAAGGCTATCACTTCGACGTCCGCAAGCACCTGGTGGAGTATGACGATGTGGTCAACCAGCAGCGCGAGCTTATCTATACCGAGCGACGCAAGATACTGAGCGGGGCCGACCTTAAAACCAACATCTTGTCGATGATTAAAGAAGAAATAGCCGGCATGGTAGCCACCCATAGCCACAACGACTATGACAGTAGCCTGGATACCGCCGGCCTGATGGCGGATATCGCCACCATAATGCCGCTGCCGACGGAGCTTAACGCCGATACGCTCTCATCACTCGCGCCAAAACAGGTTGAAGAAAGAATCACCGAGCAAGCGGAAACGCTGTACGAGCAGCGGGAGCAGGAAATAGGCACGGAGAACATGAGGATGCTGGAACGGCTGGTGATGCTGCGCACCATTGACAGCCTCTGGGTGGAACACCTGACCACCATGGAACATATACGCCTGGAGGCAGGCTGGCAAACGCTGCGGCAGGTGAAGTCGGTGGACGCTTACAAGAACCTGGGCTACCAGCAGTTCCAGGTACTGCTGGACACGATACGCCATGACGTGACCCACACCATCTACCACGTGGGACTGGTACGGCAGGAAGCGCAAAGACCGGCGCCTTCCATCATGACGCAGGTAGTCGGCGGGGCGGGCAAACCCCGCCAACAGCCGGTCAAGGCGGGAGGTAGAAAGGTTGGCCGCAACGACCCCTGCCCCTGCGGCAGCGGCAAGAAATACAAGCACTGCCACGGAAGGTAACTGCTATAGCCAGGTTGACAAACCACGATAACTCCTTTATTATGTTGATGTAGACTACTACATCAACGGAGAGGATATGACTACCGGGACAAACGATGAATTGATTGGCGTCAGGGAAGCGGCAAAGACTTGCCATCGGAACATGGAGACCATTCGCCGGTGGATATGGAGCGGCAAACTGCCCGCACAGAAACTGGGTAATCAGCTTTTCATCAAGAGGGCTGACCTTGCCAGCTATTGCCGGGAGACGGCCATCCGGGGATATGAAGCCAGACCCAGACCCGATTTTCTGGAAAGAGCCATAGCTCTTCAAGAAAGGATGAGAACCAGAGGTGTCAAGCCATTTAACGCTGCTGAACAAGTCCGCAGGATGCGTGAGGAACGAATGAATGAACTCGAACAACGTCTGCGTGGACGCTAGCCTGGCGGTTGCCTGGCTGTCATGGGAAGAGCACACCCCGATAGCCAATGCCTTGAGGCAGGACTGGAGAGAAAGGGGCGTCCAGATGCTGGCTCCGGCTCTTTTTCACGCCGAAGTGACATCAGCAATCAGACAGCAGGTCTACTTCAAACGAATGCTGCCCGAAGAAGGCGAGGAAGCCTTCTCAATCTGCCTTGACATCCCGATTCGGATTATTGACTGGCCGGAGGTCTACCGTAAGGCCTGGCAACTGGCCAGGGACTACAATCTACCGGTATGCTATGATATGCAATACTTGGCTGTAGCTGAGCTTGAGGACTGCGAACTGTGGACAACTGATAGAAAGCTGGTCAATTCTTTGCCAGATAAACCAGCCCGGATAAGATGGGTAGGAGAATACAACAAGAGAAACGACTGAGCAACGACCCCTGCCCCTGCGGCAGCGGCAAGAAATACAAGCACTGCCACGGAAGGTAAGAGAATACAGTGAACAACACTGAAATCGCCGCCCTCTTTGATGACATCGCTGCCCTGCTCACCCGGAAAAAGGACAACATCTTCAAGATACGGGCATACCAGAAGGCGGCGCGCTCGATTAAGCAGCTTTCAGTGGACGTGGAGCAGCTGGCACGGGAGGGCAGACTCAAGGAAATACCGGGGGTGGGAGAAGCCATCACCAAAAAGATTACCGAGCTGGTCACTACCGGACATATCCAGTATTATGATAAACTGAAGATGGAAGTCGCGGAAAATGAAAAATGATTACCCATGAAAGACCTCCAGAGACCGGTCTGGCTTCTTCAACCAATGCCCGGTCAATAAGGCAACTGGAGCAGGCAATCGCCGGAGGGCAGCACTGGTACCCCGCCCTGCTGGAGACTATCGGGCAGTGGGATACCACTGAAGAGACCGTTGACGGCCGCAACTACCGCTATCTCATCGCCGGGGAAGCCTTCGACTGGCTGCTGCTCGCCGAGCGCCTCTGCCAGGCGGTAGACGATTTGCTGCCCGACGACGAAAAGATTGCCCTCCTCTTTTACAATAAGCCCCCCTTTGACCTGTCCGAAATTGAATTCAAAGAGCTTATCGGCAGTACCAGGTACCGCCAGTACCTCAACTACTTTTACGGTATCACCGTTGAGGAAGCCCTGATACTGGCGGTGCAGGAAGAGGTACGTAAAGAGAAACGGGCTTCCGGCAGCTACAAAGCGCCGGACACCACCAATGAGGCTTACCGGCGGGTCTACGGCGCCACTGAGACCATTCTGTTCCGGCGGTTCAGGAAAGACAGGGACTACCCCCAGACCGGCTCTACCAGCCTGACCGAGATCAAAGAGTTCGCCTACTGGCTCTTCAAGTACCGGCTCAAGCAGTGCGACCGGGCTCGGGTTGCCAGCGATACCAGGAAGGCGCTCGACTGGCTAAAACGCAACGGTCTTTCCCGGAAACCGGAGAAACCCGATTTCAACATGGGCTGCATCGATATAGCATCAGCGCCGTAAGACTGGGACTTCTCCAAACCCCGCTAATCCGTATCAAGTCACCATTTTTGTGCCCTTCTCCCGTCAAGGGAGAAGAGACAAATACTTGTACCGGTATTTTCGAAAGTAAAGCACTAGTGCTTGGTTGCAATAATAGGTGTTATCATGCGAACCGTTCATGGTGAGCCTGTCGAACCATCGGCTCGCCCTTCGACAGGCTCAGGACAAGCGGACTATTATGTACAATGATTTACGCAACCAAGCACTAGCCCAGCCCGGCAAGCTGTTGCTGCAACCTTTCTACCTTATCCCTGACCACCGCCAGCTTGTCCCGCTCTTTATTGACCACCGCCTCCGGCGCCCTGGACCGAAAGAGCGGGTCGTTGAGCCGGGCTTCAAGGCGGGCAACCTCTTCCCGGCTTCCTTCTATCTCCTTCTCCAGCCGCTGCTTCTCCGCATCCAGGTCAATCATGCTGGCCAGGGGGATAACCACTTCCACCTCTTTGAGTACCATCACCACGGTATTTTCTGCCACATGGCCTTCCCTTCGGCTATCCAGGAAGTTTACCGGCCTGGCCCGTGCCAGCGTCTCAATAGCCTCAGAGTAAGGAGCAATTGCTGAAGTAAGCGTACCGCCGTAAATCTGCGCCTCAATCCAGCGGCCGCTCTCTACCTTGTTCTGCACCCGGGCATTACGGATAGAACGGACGATTTCAATAACCGTTTCCATGACCTCTTCCGCCTCGGGGTTCAACGCATTACTATCCGCCTCAGGGTAAGGGGCTATCATTATCGATTCGGCAGCCTGCCACTCCGCAGACAGATGACGCCTGAGGTGCTGCCAGAGCTCCTCGGTGACGAAGGGCATATAGGGGTGCAGCAGGCGCAGCGAGGTCTCCAGGACATAGACCAGCACCGTAACCGGTGACGGCGCTCCGTCCCCGCCGGAACGCAGGCGCACCTTGGCCAGCTCGATATACCAGTCGCAGAACTCACTCCAGAGGAAATCGTAGAGCTGCCGCTGTGCCTCACCGAACTGGAAGTCCTCCATCAATGCGGTTACGCCGGAGACGGTACGGCTGAGCCGACTCAGAATCCAGTGGTCTTCCGTGCGGAGCGCGTCCCACCCGATTTTCCGCCCCACCTGCCCTGTTTCGATGCTCCTGACCACAAAACGGGTGGCATTCCAGAGCTTGTTAGCAAAGTTACGGCCAGCCTCGAGGCGGGTCTGGGTCAATTTGCTGTCATTGCCCGGCGCCGTACCGGTGGACAGGGCAAAACGCAGGGCATCGGTGCCGTATTGCTCCAGGGTATCAATGGGGTCGAGGACATTGCCCCTGACCTTGCTCATCTTCTCTCCCCGCTCGTCCCGAATCAGGCCGTGCAGGTAAACGGTCCGGAAGGGAATATCCCCGGTATCCTCCAGCCCCATCATGATCATCCGGGCTACCCAGAAGAAGAGGATATCATAGCCCGTCTCCATCACCGAGGTCGGGTAGAAGTAGCGCATCTCTTCAGTGTCGTCAGGCCAGCCCAGGGTGGAGTGCGTCCACAGTGCCGAGCTGAACCAGGTATCGAGAACATCAGGGTCCTGCTCTATCTTCGCCGAGCCGCAGTGACCGCAGACCTTAGGCTCATCAACGGCCACCGTAATCTCATCGCAGTCGGCGCAGTACCACACCGGGATGCGGTGTCCCCACCAGAGCTGACGGCTGATACACCAGTCGCGGATATTCTCCATCCAGTTGAAATAGACGCGGGTGAAGCGGGCGGGCACAATGTTGATACGTCCATCGGCGACGGCATCAATCGCCGGCTGCGCCAGGGGTCTGGTATTGATGAACCACTGCTTACTGGCAATCGGCTCGATGACCGTCTGGCAGCGCAGGCAGTGTCCCACCGAGTGACCGTAAGGCTCAATCCTGACCAGGAGCCCGTCCTTTTCCAGGTCAGCCAGTATTTTTTCGCGGCAGGCAAAGCGGTCCAGCCCGGCATAGGGCCCGGCGTTCTCATTCATGGTGGCGTCCGGGTTCAGGATGTTAATCAGGGGCAGCCCCTGGCGCTGGGCAACCTCAAAGTCCACGGGGTCGTGGGCGGGAGTGATTTTGACGGCGCCGGTACCAAAAGCGGGGTCAACCGCCTCATCAGCGATGATAGGTATCTCCCGGTTGACCGCGGGCAGGATAACTTTCTTGCCCACCATATCTTTGAAACGCTCATCGCCGGGATTAACGGCCACGGCGGTATCCCCGAGGATGGTCTCCGGGCGGGTGGTAGCCACGGTAATGAAGTCATCGCTGCCGGCTACCGGGTAGCGCACATAGTAAAGATGACCGGTAAGCTCTTTATGGTCTGTCTCCAGGTCGGAGAGGGCGGTGGCGCAGCGGGGGCACCAGTTGATGATGCGCTCTCCGCGGTAAATCAAGCCCTTCTCATAAAGGCGGACAAAAGCGGTGCGTACCGCCCGGCTGGGTTTCTCGTCCAGGGTAAACTGCTCCCGGCTCCAGTCGCAGGAGGCGCCCAGTCTCTGGTGCTGCCGGGTAATGGTCTGGCGGCATTCCTCCGCCCACTGCCAGACTCTTTCCCGGAACTTTTCCCGGCCCAGCCGGTGCCGGTCAAGCCCCTCCGCCGCCAGCTTGCGTTCCACCACTACCTGGGTGGCGATACCGGCATGGTCAAGCCCGGGCAGCCACAGGGTCGGCTCGCCCATCATACGATGCCAGCGGGTCATGATGTCTTCCATGGTATCCGTCAGGGCATGGCCCACATGCAGTCCGCCAGTAACGTTAGGCAGGGGCATGATAATGACAAAGGGCTTTTTGTCAGGGTCTATTCTGGGAGTGAAGTAGCCCTTATCCAGCCAGAACCGGTACCATTTCTGCTCGGTCTTGCCCGGCTCGTAAGCCTTGGGCATTTCGTCTCTTGTGTTTGCTTCTTCCGCCATAATTTCCTTTCTCTATTGAATCCTGAACTGTGAAAGACCGTCCTTTAGTCCATCATCCTCGTTTTTCAACTGTCGTTCCTGTTTTTCAACTGTCATTCCCGCTTTTCTATTGTCATTCCTGTTTTTCTATTGTCATTCCTGTTTTTCTATTGTCATTCCCGCGAAAGCGGGAATCTACATCAAATAATATCATAATACAAATCTCGCCATTGAGGATTATTCGTTTCAATAAGCTCTATTTTCCAAGAGCGGCGCCATTTCTTAATTCGTTTTTCTCTAGTGATAGCGCTTTGCACATCTGGGGTTTCTTCAAAATATACCAATTTGTTAGTCTTATACTTTTTAGTGAAGCCTTCGATTTCATCGCTCTTATGTTCATAAACCCTTCTAATGAGGTTATTGGTAATACCAGTGTACAGAGTGCCATCCTTAGTGTTGGTCAGGATATAAACGTAAAACGAACTCATTTACATAATTGTCATTCCCGTGAAAGCGGGAATCTAACCCGTGCCTCTTCTCACGTTAAGTAAGCCACAAACGACCTATTTTTAATAC
>JAUYMF010000168.1 GCA_030698765.1 Dehalococcoidales bacterium | reverse complement strand
GTCATCGCCGTTGGCGGCAGCTACGGCACCCTCTCTGAAATCGCCCACGCCCGGCAAGGCGGTATTCCGGTCATCGGGCTGAAGACCTGGAAGATAGCCAGAAATAACCAGCCGGACAACTCAATCATCACCGCCGAGAGTCCGGCTGAAGCGGTAAAGAAAGCCCTGGAACTGATTAACGCCTGAAAACCCCAGTCCTTCAATATAGAATAGAAAGGTGAGGGAAATGTCAATTATCAGCGCCGTCACCGCCAGAGAAATCCTGGACTCCAGGGGCAATCCAACACTGGAAGCCGAAGTAAGGCTGTCTGACGGCGCCACCGGGCGGGCAGCGGTGCCCTCCGGCGCCAGTACCGGCCAGTACGAGGCGGTAGAGCTCCGTGACGGCGACTCCCGGTACAACGGACTCGGCGTTCTCCGCGCGGTGAACAACGTTAACCATGAAATCGCCAGTGCCATCACCGGGATGGTGGCTGACCAGGCAGCCATTGACCACCGGCTGACCGAGCTTGACGGAACCGACAACAAATCACGCCTGGGGGCAAACGCCATACTGGGGGTATCCCTGGCCGTAGCCCACGCCGCAGCTGACTCGGCTCATCTCCCCTTATACCAGCACGTCGGCAAGTCCGGCAACTACACCCTGCCGGTGCCGATGCTGAATATCCTCAACGGGGGCAAACATGCAGCCAATTCAACCGATTTTCAGGAATTCATGGTGGTACCGGCCGGGGCCGCCAGCTTCCACCAGGCGCTGCAAATGGGCGTTGAGGTTTATCACTCGCTGAAAAGAGTGCTCAAGGACAGGGGGCTGAACACCAATGTCGGTGATGAGGGCGGCTTTGCCCCTTCCCTGCCATCAAATAAACAGGCCATAGAAGCAATCCTGGCTGCCATTGAAAAAGCCGGCTACCATCCCGGCAGGGACTGCTTTATCGCCCTGGACCCTGCCGCCAGTGAATTCTACCGGGATGGTCGGTATGTCCTGTCGATAGAAGGCGTTTCTCTGAGCTCCGCGGAAATGGCGGACTATTACAGCCAGTGGGTGGCAAGCTACCCTATCATCAGCATTGAAGACGGCTTGGCTGAGGATGATTGGGAAGGCTGGCAGCTATTGACTCAAAAACTGGGCGCTAGAGTCCAGCTGGTGGGCGATGACCTCTACGTCACCAATGTCAGCCGCCTGAGCCGGGGAATCAAACTGCGAGCCTCTAATTCCATCCTCATCAAACCAAATCAAATCGGCACTCTCACCGAGACCATCGCCGCGGTTGAGATGGCGCACCGGGCAGGCTGGACGGCGGTGGTCAGTCACCGCTCCGGTGAAACCGAAGACACCACCATCGCTGACCTTGCTGCGGGACTGAATACGGGACAGATCAAGACCGGCGCCCCCTGCCGCTCCGAGCGCACCGCCAAGTATAACCGCCTCCTCAAGATAGAAGAGGAGCTGGGGACAAAGGCCAGGTTCGCCGGTATGGGAGCCTTCGGCAACCTCAAACGCCAATAAGAATAATGAGATTACGTTTTATTATGAGGACTTAACATGACTGAAATTATACCGGGTATCTACCAGATGCCAATACCAATACCGAACAACCCCCTCGGGTACACCAATACCTACCTGATTCGGGGAAACGGGGAATGTCTCCTGATTGACACCGGCTGGAATAATGAGGAGACGCTCCAGTCCCTGCAAGACCAGCTGGCGGAAATCGGCGTTGGTTTTAAGGATATCTCCCGGATAATAGCTACCCATGCCCATCCCGATCACTACGGACTGGCGGGCAGGCTCCGAGAGCTTTCTTCGGCCAGTATTGCCCTCCACTCTCTGGAGGAAAAGCTTATCACTTCCAGATACCTGAATGCCGACGAGACCCTCCGTCAGACCGGAGAATGGCTACGCGTAAACGGCATGCCGTCCAGTGAACTACCGGCGACCCAGACAGGCCCGGCCGGTGCGAGGCGGTTCGGGGCGGCGACCTTACCTGATATTATCCTGCACGGCGGGGAAGACATCGCCATCGGAGGCTTTAACCTTAAGGTGCTGTGGACGCCGGGGCACTCGCCCGGACACATCTGCCTGTACGAACCTGCCGAGAAGATATTATTCTCGGGAGATCATGTTCTGCCTGTTATCACCCCCCACGTCAGCCTGCAAAATCAGTCCGGCAATAATCCGCTGGTTAATTTCCTTAACTCCCTGAATGAGGTAAAGCAACTGGATGTCAAAGTCGTTTTACCGGCGCATGAGCACCTTTTCGCCGATTTACCGAAAAGGGTTGCTGAAATCTTCCAGCATCACGAGCACCGGAATTCAGAAATCCTGGAAGCGATAAAGACAGGGCCCAAGACAGCCTATCAAATATCCGCCGCAATTACCTGGATGCCGTCACTGGATGGTGTCAGGTTCCAGAATCTGGCTCCCTGGGATAAAAGAATGGCCGTCTCGGAAACCCTGGCACACCTGGAAGCAATGAGAACCGATAGCCGGGTAGATAAGATCCCCAGGGATAGCATTATCTACTATCATCTTAACTGACATGTATATAGCGACAAGATAAGGTTAATTTAATTATATTAGAGAGGAGGCACATTATGACAACCAGAATCGGCATTAACGGCTTCGGACGCATCGGCAGACTGACCTTCAGAGCGCTCAACCGGTACCACGGCGCCAACCTGGAAGTTGCCGCCATTAACGACCTTACCGATACCAAAAGTAACGCCCACCTGCTGAAATGGGACAGCAACTATGGCGCCTACCCGGGTAAAGTAGAAGCCCGTGAGGATTCAATCGCCGTTGACGGCAAAAGTATCAGGGTATTCGCAGAGCGTGACCCGGCCAATATCCCCTGGAAGGACTACGGCGTCGACATCGTCATCGAGTCCACCGGATTTTTTACCGATGCCACCAAAGCCGCCGCTCACCGGAAAGGCGGCGCTAAGAAAGTGCTTATTTCCGCCCCGGCCAGCAATGAAGATATCACCATTGTCCTCGGGGTCAATGAAGAGCAGTACCTGCCGGACAAGCATAATATCATCTCCAATGCCTCCTGCACCACCAACTGTATTGCCCCGGTAGTTAAAGTACTGAACCAGAGCTTTGGCGTCAGTAAAGGACTGACGACCACCATTCATGCCTACACCAACGACCAGAGGATCCTGGATACCGTCCATAAAGACCTGCGCCGTGCCCGGACTGCCGCCATGAACATTATCCCTACCACCACCGGCGCTGCGCGGCTGGTCGGTGAGATAATCCCCGAACTCAAAGGCAAGGTGCACGGATTATCTTTCCGGGTCCCGACATCTACTGTCTCTGTTGTTGATTTCGTCGCTGACCTGGCTAAAGATGTCACCATCGAGCAGGTCAACCAGGCTTTTCAGGCAGCGGCTAAAGGGCCCCTGTCCGGGATAATGGAATACTGCCAGGAAGAACTGGTCAGCTCGGACTTCAAGGGCAACCCGGCAAGCTCAATTATAGACGCTCCGGGAACCATGGTCATCGGCGGCAACATGGTCAAGGTACTCGCCTGGTACGACAATGAATGGGGTTACAGTTGCCGACTGGCTGACCTGGCGGCTTACGTGGCCGATAAAGGTTTGTAAAAGCGCCGGATACCGAGATTACCAGACTAATAATTGACATCTTCTCATCAGGATTCCTAAAATGAAACAGGTATTCTATCCTGAAGGTGATAAATGAAATTAGTTGTCGTAGGTATGGGGCAATGCGGTGGCCGGATTGCTGATGAATTCGCCCGGTTGAATAAGAAGGCGCAAAGCCGGCGCGGGATCGAAATAGTTACCGGAGCCTTTGCCGTCAATACTGACATCGCTGACCTTAGTGGATTGACCCGTATCAAGCCCGATTACCAGCACCGCATACTTATCGGCGGCCGCAAGACCGGCGGCCACGGCGTGGGTAAAATCAATGAACTGGGCGCTGAAGTAGCCAAAGAAGACGCCGATAAAGTCATCGAGAGCATCAGGACAACAACCAAAAGACTGCCGGAAGCAGACGCCTTCTTGCTGACCGCCGGCGCTGCCGGCGGTACCGGCTCCGGCTCAATTCCGATAATGGCCAAACACATTAAAGAACGCTTCGCTGACAAACCGGTGTACGCTGTTATCATCCTCCCTTTCGAGCACGAAGAACAGACCGAGGAACGGACGATATATAATGCCGCCACCTGTCTTAAATCCACTTACCTCACCGCTGATGCCATCATCGTCGTTGATAACCAGAGGTATATCAGGAAGGATTCGCCGCTCAGAGCCAATCTGAACAACATTAATACCATGATTGTCGAACCGTTCTACAATCTGCTCTGCGCCGGTGAAGAGAAGAAGACTCAATACATCGGGGCAAAAGTGCTCGATGCCGGTGATATAATACAGACTCTATCCGGCTGGACGGTTATCGGACATAGCAGTTCCAATTTCTCCCTGTTCCGCTCCATCTTCCAGCGGACACGCGATTTCAGGAACAAGGTCAATGAAACTCAAAAAGGCATCCAAGCTATGGATGAAGCCATCGCCAGGCTATCGGTCAAGTGTAATCCCGTTGATTCCCGGAGAGCCCTGTATCTGGTATCGGCACCGGCCAAAGAAATGAATATGGACATGATCAAGGAACTGGGGATTTACCTTAAAGGCATGGCCCGTGAGTCAATTATAAGGAGTGGCGACTACCCGCGGCAAGGCGGTTCAATGGATGTTTCCGTTATCCTGTCCGAACTGAATGACCTGGCTAAAGTCAGGAACTACTTTACCCGGACTATCAGCCTCATCGCCAACATCAAAAAGAAACAGGAAGGTCTGGAAGGTAAATTTACCGCACTGGATGGTAGCCTGAGAGATATACCTTCGCTGCTATAATTGCTCCCTCTAATCCCGGCAAAAGAGATAGGCACGCACCTCACCGGTCATTTTTTCCGGACTCACCTTACAATTTTAGAATATATTGCCCAGGCTTGTTCTACCGTCTCCTCACGGATATTCCAGGCTTTAGTTATAGCCCCGTCACGCACTTTCATCGCCTGCTCTATCGCCTGCTCCGCCTCTCTCTCTGCCTGTTCTCTCGCCTTTAAATAGGCTTCTCTGGCCTGTAGTTGAGCTTCCTCCCGTGCCTTCACGATTTGCGCTAATGCCTGCTCAAAAGCATGGTTGGCCTGCTGCTCCGCCCTTCTATAGGCGCTGGTAACCTGCTTCTCGTTCTCCTTATATATCCTTGATACTTGCCGTTCGGCTTCCATGTAGGCCGCGTATGCCCTCTCGGCTTGTCCTAAAACCTCGGCAAGCGGTTGAATGTCCGGCTCCGCCATTTCTATCTGTCCATCTTCGCCCCCCTCCTTAACTTCCCCCTCCGGCAGTATAACTGACTCCTCGATTTCTTCACTAACAGCACTATTATTCTTTTTAGCCTTACTCTTTGGTTCCATTACAGGAAACCTCCTTTAATCCGCTATTAAACATTTATCTACGAACAAGAGGCAGCTTCCAAGCCCCCGTCAACTCGGTAATTTCTCCCCACCCAAACTATTGATCAGTTGCCTCGATATCTTCTTTTTCCGTCCTTCTCTCTTCTCCGGTCTGTTCAGTTTGTTTCGCTCTCCTCGTTTCGTACATTCTAGCCAGGAATTCTAAACGCGATTCGATCTTGTCCCTGGCTTCTTCCGGTCCCTTCTCCTCCTTTACACTCTTTGCCCTGGTCTCTTCAGTATCCTTATCTTTAATTTCGATCTTTTCATCCAGGTCTTCTTCTGTTACTTCACCGGTATCATCAGCCGGGTTACCGGCCACAGCGGAACGGCTAATCGCTTCCTCGAAAGCCCTTATGGAGGCTTCCGCAGTCTCTTTAGTCAGTTTGCCGGTGGCTTCAGCCCGGCTTATTGCCTCCTGAAAAGCTTTTACTGATATCTGAGCCGCTTCCTTTGCTGCCCGTGTAGACGCCTCGGTAGCCTCCATAGCCGCTTTTATTGATGATTCCGCGGCCTGTCTAGCCTGACGGGTAAGCGCCTCAGCCGTATCCCTGGCGGCTCTGGCTGACGCTTTTGTTGATGCTTCAACAGCCCTGGCTGATGACTTGGCCGTTTCCCGGGCTACTTTGCTTATTTCTTCAGCCTTACTTATCGCCTCCTGCGAAGCTTTTATTGATATCTCAATCGCCTCCTCGGCGGCCCGTACTGACATCTCCAGTGCTGCCTGAGCCGCTTTGGACATCGCCCTGGCAGTCTCTTTAACCGTCAGGCTCGTCGCTTCCGCCCGTCCCAGCGCCTCCTCAAATAACCTGGTGGACTCCTCAGTTACTTCCCTGGCCTGCCGGCTTATCGCCTCTGCCCTGGTCATCGCTTCCTGAGAAGCCTTTATCGATATCTCCAGTGTTTCCTGAGCTGCGCTGGCAGCTACTTCAACCACCTCTTTAGTTGTCGCGCTTATTTCCTCAACCTTACTTATCGCTTCTCTGGTAATCCTGGCCGAGGCTTCAGCCATCTCTCTGGCCTGTTTACTCACCTCCCCGGCCCGGGCCAGACCCTCCCGCGAAACCTTGAGCGACTCCTCAGCAATCTCTCTGGCGTCTTTGCTTATCTCTTCAGCCCGGCTTAATACCTCCCGGGACATCGCGGCAGACGTCTCGGCTATCTCTCTTGCCTGATTGCTTACCTCTTCGGCTCTACCGCTGGCTTCGAGAACACTGGCGGCTGATGTTTCAACCGCCTCTTTAGTCAGCGCGTTCATTCGCTCAGCCCGGCTGACCGCTTCCTGGGAAGCCCTGATTGATGCGTCAGCAGAGGCTTGAGCCACCCTGTCCATTTTCTCAACCCTGCCTATCGCTTCTTTAGCCGCTCTATCGGCTGCTTCAGCCATTTTCCTGGCTGACTTACTGGTTGTTTCGGCCTGATTTGCCGCATCCCTGGATGACCTGGTTGCGACCTCAGCCGTTTCTTTAGCATCCCTGGATGTTTCCTCGATACGGCGTAAATCTCCCTGAGATGCTTTTAACGCAGCATCAGCAGCATCTTTAGCCGCCTTTCCAATTTCCTCGGCCCTTCTTATCGCTTCCTCAAAGGCTCTGGTCAGTTTCTCCGCGGCCTCTTTGGGCGCTCTAGCCGCCTCCTCAGCAATATCTATCGCTTTCTGAGCTGTTTTTAGCGAAGACTCGGCTGTTTCCCGGGCTACCCGGCTTATTTTCTCAGCCTTATCAACCGCTTGCTGGGCTGTCTTCGCTGACGACCCGGCAACCTTCTCAGCCTCTTTGCTTATCTCTTCAGCCCGGCTTAACGCTTCTTGAGACTTTCTGGCTGAGGCTTCGGCGGCCTCTCGAGCTGCTTTACCCAGTCGCTCAGCCCTGGCTACTGCTTCCTCAAATACGCTGATTCCCTTCTCCGCGTCATTCAGCAGTTCCGGGGACTGTTCACCAACCATCTTCTAGCACCTCTGCCCCATTTTAATATAGGTTTTTTAGTTTTTCAATAGCCCTCCCTCCAGAGCCTCTTTTCGTGCTATCATCAAAACATCCGTTCTAGCCATTAAGAAGAACCCCGGTTCTTCTGCCCGGCGCAGCAAGATAACCCATCAGCGCAATACTTGATACCAATTATACGGACACCGTTATCAATTTTACTTTACCCTATCGGTTATTTCAGCCACGCAGCAAGTTAATCAGGCGTAGCGGAGAATAAAATACTACCAGAGATTGACATTGCTTTGCCAGTGTGGTTAA
This sequence comes from Dehalococcoidales bacterium, assembly GCA_030698765.1. Classification (NCBI taxonomy): domain Bacteria; kingdom Bacillati; phylum Chloroflexota; class Dehalococcoidia; order Dehalococcoidales; species Dehalococcoidales bacterium. The sequence continues at coordinate 3,586 of JAUYMF010000168.1, read as the reverse complement.
AATAATTAAACTCTACACCAGAGGTGAGAAATGAAATTAGTGGTTATAGGCTTGGGACAATGCGGCGGCCGGATTGCTGATGAATTCGCCAAATTAAATAATAGAGCACGCGCCCAACGCAAGATTGAAATTGTTACCGGAACCTTCGCCGTTAATACTGATGCTGCCGACCTCAGCGGGTTGGTCCACATCAGGCGAGATTACCAGTACCGCATGCTTATCGGCGGCCGCAAGACCGGTGGTCACGGTGTGGGCAAAATAAATGAACTGGGCGCTGAGGTAGCCAAAGAAGATGCTGATAAGGTCATCGATGCTATCAGGGCTACCCGGAAATTCTACGAAACAGACGCCTTCCTGCTTATTGCCGGCGCTGCCGGCGGTACCGGCTCCGGCTCCCTGCCCGTAATCACCCAGCACATAAAGCAACGCTATATGGACAAGCCAGTTTATTCGGTTATCGTCCTGCCCTTCGAGCATGAAGAGCAAGTTGAGGAGCGGACGATATATAATGCCGCTACCTGTCTCAAGTCCACCTACTCCGTAGCTGACGCTGTATTCCTCGTCGATAATCAGCGCTATATCAGAAAGGACTCTTCGCTGAGAAACAACCTGACCAAAATCAACGCCCTGATTGCGGAACCGTTCTACAACATACTCTGTGCCGGTGAAGAGAAAAAATCGAGAAATATCGGAGCTAAATTACTTGATGCCGGCGACATTATGCAAACCGTGGTCGGCTGGACGGTTCTGGGCTACGGGTCGACAACGCTGCCTGCATTCAGACTCCCCGGGCAAAAGTCCCGTGATTTCATAAAAAAGGGTGCCGAAACGCAAAAAGGCATCCATACAATGGATGAAGCCATCAGTGAGCTATCACTCAGCTGTAACCCTGCCGATTCAAGGAGGGCTCTCTATCTCATCTCGGCGCCATCCCGGGAAATGAACGTGGACCTGATTAAGGAACTCGGCGATTACTTGAGAGGTATCGCTCCGCAAGCCATAATACGGAATGGTGATTATCCCAGAGAAAAAAGTTCACTGGACGTCTCCGTGATCCTGTCTGAACTGAGCGATGTTGAAAAGATAAGAAACTACTACACCCAATCAACCAGACTCATCCCTGAATTCAAAAGGAGGCAGACGGAGACGGCGGTCAAGCTTAAGGAAATTGAGGATACCTCAAGGGATATTCCATCGCTACTATAACCGGTCAAATTTAAGCTCTTTTGCCAGCTTTACCATGGTAGCAGGGAACTGCACACATCAGGTAGGGCTGGTTCTTTTTTAATAGACAAGCCTACCGCTAATTTAAGGGTATTATTCGGTTTCGGTCGGTGGCTGCCATTGCCTGACCATTCAGCGAAGCAATCTCTATCTTCCAGGCTGGAGACCGCCACATCGGCTACATCCCCTTCGCAATCGGTCACGCTAGACAACCGGCACCACAAAGGACGAAGATAAGCGGATACTCCCGACTGCTCATGTCCGTTATCATTCCGTAGCTGATACGGGACAAGCTTCGCCAGAATGACAAACACGGCTATTTTCGAGGTAATGACAATTAAAAAAACCAGCCAAACCAAACAGAACCAATTTTAAAATTCCTTTGGTAACCGGCCAGCTATTAAGGTATAATAAGACCAGTTAAGATGTCTTCTCAAGTTTTTTATCGTAAATGGCGTCCCCAGACTCTGGCTGAGATAGTCGGGCAGGAACCGGTTACCCAGACGCTACGCAATGCGCTCAGCAGTGGGCGTATCTCCCATGCTTATCTTTTTTGCGGACCGCGCGGTACCGGTAAGACCAGTACCGGACGCATCCTGGCCAAGGCGGTAAATTGCCTCAATAATGGCAACGGTGAGCCGTGCAACACCTGTGACCTGTGCCTGGCGATAACCGAAGCCAGGTCTATGGATATTATTGAGATTGATGCTGCCAGCAACACCGGTGTTGATGATATCCGGAACCTCCGGGAAAAGGTCAACTATGCGCCCGGTCAGGCACGTTACAAGGTCTACATCATCGACGAAGTCCACATGCTGAGTAATAGCGCCTCTAATGCTCTCCTCAAAACCCTTGAGGAACCGCCGCCTCACGTCATCTTTATCCTGGCCACTACTGAAGCCCATAAAATACTGCCCACCATCGTCTCCCGCTGCCAACGCTTCGATTTCCGGCGCCTATCCCAATCGGATATAAGTTCAAAACTAACCCAAATTTGCGCCACCGAAGGCATTCAGGTAGAAACTGAGGCATTACGGCTCATTGCCAGAAGCGCCACCGGCAGTCTGCGTGACGCTGAGAACTTGCTGCAACAGCTGACCACTTACTATGGTGATGAGATCAATCTCCAGCAGGTCCAGGCTATCCTCGGTATTACCGGTGACTGGCGAACCAAAGAACTGGTAAAACACATCATCAATAATGAAGTTTCCGCCGGGATAACCACCATCAACAGCGTTAGCAATGACGGACTGGACTTAAAGCAATTTAACCGGGAAGTGGTCGGATACCTCAGGGCTTTACTTCTGGTCAAGACCGGAACTGAAGACTCTCTAGACCTGACTGCCGAGGACATCGCTGAACTCAAGGCATTAGCCGCGGGAGCCACTCTCGAGCAGGTGCTGAGAGCAGTCAAGCTCTTTGGCGAGCTTGAGCTTGGCTTCGATAGCTACTCTACCTTACCCATGGAACTGGCGCTTATCGATGCTGCTTCGCCCTCAGCGGGAGAAAAGGAACAGTTAGCCAAACCCGCCGCTAAAGAAAGTCTTATCCCTCCCGCTAAACCTGAATCCCGCCAACAAGAAGCTCCGCCACCGTCACCCGCTCCTACTACTACCCCATCTCACACCAGACAAATCCCGGCTAAACCCGGACCAGCCGCTGTTCCGGAGCCAGCCAGGGCTGCTGCCGCCATCACCCCGATTGAGGCCAACAGTGAAGTGGAACGCCTCAAGTTGAACTGGAAACAGATTATCGAGCAGGCGCCGGGGGACGCCAAGAAAACTCCGGCCATCGCCATCCTCAGAAGCGCCGGGGTCAAACCGGTCACCGTTGAAAATGGCACGGTTTGCCTGGCGTTCAGGTACCCTTATCATAAAGAACAGATTGAGAAGATAGAAAACCAGCGGGTAGCGGAAAGAATCATCAGTAACTTCCTGGGACACCCCTGTCATGTACGGTGCATTCTGGAAGACAATCATCTGCTGAAAGCGGCGCTAAAAATGGGCGCGCAAATGACTGATACGGAGGAAAAATGAACTTTTCGATGATGAAACAGGCGCAAGAACTTAAGTCAAAACTGGACAAGGCGCAAAAAGAGCTGGGCAACATTATTGTCGAAGCTGATTCCGGCAAAGGGGCGGTCAAAGTTACCGTAAATGGTAAGCAAAAACTACTCTCAATCAAGATATCGCCGGAGGTGATTGACCCCGCTAAACCGGAACGCCTGGAGAAACTGGTATTGCAGGCGGTAAACGAAGGCCAGGACAAATCCCAGAAAATGGCCGCAAAGCAATTGAAAGAATTGACCGGGGGTCTTAAAATCCCCGGGTTAACCTCATGTATGCCGGGGGGTAAACATTGA